>NZ_KE124772.1 GCF_000188155.2 Methylocystis sp. ATCC 49242 | reverse complement strand
TCTTTAGTCGCTGAAAATCGGATCGTGGACTAACGGTCATTAAGTCCCCTCTCGGCTTGAGAACTGCCGAGAGGGGCGAATCCCTGGAAGCAAGAGACACATTCCCCGCGTTGGACTTTCGTTAGGAGGTCCGATGTCAACCCGGGGAACGGGCATTACTCGCCAGTAAGAAGGGCGACGCCTTCCTTGCCAAGGAGGCGATGGACGTTCATCAGAAGCTGCAACACGACGCCGAAAACGCCGAGCGCCATCCATCCGAAGAACACGAAGCCCCAGTGAAGCGGAGCAACGAACAGCTCTTCCATGAACCAGAAGGTGTGGCCCCACTCATTCAGGCCAACGTTCGGGATGATCATGAAGGGGCCAATCGACACGATCAGATATGCGAGCGAGTATCCCTTCGAGAAGTACGGAATCCGTGTCTTCGCATGGAAGAAGCAGCCCACCGCCAGGATCGAGTAGATCGGGTAGCTCATGTAGAATTCGATGATATGCGACGGGGTGAAGTCGGTGTCGCGAATCACCGTCATATGCCAAGTGCCGTCTTGCTCGGTGAAGAAGGAGGCACCCCAATAAATGGCTGCCGCGTAGACAACGAGCCATTTCACGTTGTCGACGATGGCGCGCATCTCCTGACGCGGCGTCACGGTCGACATGTCACGAACACGAGTTTTCCACAGATAGCCAGCGAGGGCTAACCCGGACATGAGCTCCAGAGGAATTTCCGTCCAAAGAATGCTCATCCAGTAGGTTTGGAATTCGGGCGCAAAAGAGTCAAGACCAGCACGCCAGCCGTAGATCTGTTCGTAAATTCGAACGATCAGATAAAAGCTGTTGAGCAGCGCAAGTCCAATCCAGAGTCCCCTGAGGTCAACGATCGGCTTGGCTTCGTCAGCCACGCCCACCGCAGTCTGCGTTGATATGCTCATTGTTGATCTCCGTTTTCCCGGGGGGAAACGTTTCCTCCGGTGACGCAAATGTCCTCGACTTTGCAATTGATTGCAGCTAGTCTGGTTTGACAATAATGATACCGAGTCTGCCAGCGCACCTGCCAGATTCGATACAAAGTTTGCCAATCATTGGGGCGTGCGATGGATGTCGTAGTTCTTGGCTACCGCAACTGCATCGGATCGGCGTTTCTTGGCGCTTCTGACTTGCTCACGATGAGCCTCCGGATGCTCGCAAAGTCGACCAAGCCGCTCCCATTCGAGGTTGTCACCGCCAGCTTCAGCGGTGAGCCATTCCAAGACGGAAACAAAAGGCGCCTAGAGGTCGCCAAAGGCCTCGAGTCGATCAAATCCTCCGGTGCGATCATAGTTCCGGGATACATCTGTGATGGAACAAATCGACTCGATCTCTCACCTGAGATCGGTGCAATCGCAGCATGGTTGAGGCATCAACACGCACTTGGAGCCACCGTGTGCGCCTCTTGCAACGGAGTTTTGGTTCTTGGACAAGCTGGCCTTCTAGACGGAAGGCGGTGCACAACCACGTGGTGGCGTCACGACGATTTAAAAGGCCATTTTCCTCGCGCACAGGTTGTCGGGGGCGCGTCTCTTATCGAAGATAATCGTATCGTCACCGCCGGCGGTCCGTTGTCGTGGATCGATCTTTCGCTACGGGTCATTCGCTCCCTTTGCGGCGATGATGCCGCGAAAATGGCGGCAGATTTCACGGTTGTCGATACCACGCCGTCCACTCAGACGGTTTATATTCCTCCCGGTCATTTAGCCGCGTCCAACCAGTTCTTGCTGGAAGCAGAGCGCGCCATTCGCCAGGCTGGCGACGCGCCGCTAACGGCTCGGCAACTCGCCGTCGCACTTAATTCCTCAGAAAGAACTCTCCATAGGCGTCTAAAAGAAATTTCTGGAGAGACGCCCAAAAGTTTTATCGATCGGGTGCGCTTTGAGAAGGCGCGGACGTTGCTTGAGACGACAGGACACTCAATCAAGGAACTGGCGCAGACATCAGGATATTCGGATCAAGCCAGCTTTCGTCGCGCTTTTCTGCGGTATTCAGGAATGACCCCCGGCGCCTATCGGACATGGATAAAGGCCCGAAGTGGGGGCGCGCCGAAAGCACACTAAAGAGTCGAATCTTATAGCTACTAGAAGAAGCACATCAGTCGGAGCAAACGTAGTGTCTGTTCGAATAGACGCCTTTGATGCCTTCGGAACTATATTTGACGTGCAATCCGCGACCCTCAGTTATCCAGACGTCCTCGGGCACAAAGCGGATCAGCTTGCTTTTCTCTGGCGCGCGAAGCAGCTCGAATATACCTGGGTCTTAAACAGCCTCGGGCGTTACGAGCCGTTCGACGTGCTGACCGCCAGAGCATTGGATTTTGCTCTTGAAACTCTCGGCTTTGGCGCGAACCATTCCATTCGAACGGAACTTCTCGAAGCGTATGTACGGTTGGCAATATTTCCTGACGTACTCCCAGCACTCGAGCGCTTGAAATCAGCTGATCGCAAGGTGGTGATATTTAGCAATGCTCCCCGACAGATGCTAGAGGACTCGTTGGCGGGCTCGGAGATCGGTCATATGATCGACGAAGTCGTTTCGGTTGAGCAAGCGATGGTCTTTAAGCCAGACCCAAGAGCTTATGCTCTCCTGGATCGATGGCGAAAGGATCCGAGTGAGCTTGTATTTTATTCATCAAACCGATGGGATATTGCGGGGGCGACGTCGTTTGGGCTGCGGGCCATTTGGATTAATCGAAGACGCAGCGCGGATGAGTATCTCGATTTAACTCCAGCTGGTGTCTCCGAGACGATGATTCGCGCTGTCTCAATGACGTAACAAGGCTATGCCCCGCCTGTCGCGCTTAAAGACGTGGGCTGAAAACAGCGCATACCCTGAAAACAGCGCATACTGTCTAAGACCTCGGAGGGGCGACTGATTTCTTTTAGCGAACTCGGCCTCGAACTCGATGGGCGAGCCACGATTGAAGGAGAATGGGTCGGAGGTGTCAACGGGCTGGGCGATCAGCGTTTCGAGATTCCCATGATGCGCACACCTGACGGCCACAGCCGGCTCGAGCTCTCCCGCTTCCTCGCGCCGCCTCTCGTCGCAGATCACCGGAATGCCCCGGTCAACGCCCTAGGCTACCTTCGCGTCATGTTCGCCGTGGACGACATCGACGAGACGCTTGAAAGGCTCCGCGAGCGAGGAGCTCGTTGGGGAAGTAGTCCAGTATAAAGACGCGTATCGGCTCTGCGACATCCGCGGGCCTGAAGGGCTTCTCATTGGACTCGCCCACGAACTCAGCTGAGCTCAATGGAAGACGGACCGCGTGCAGCTTTACTTGCTTCACGCCGCCGCGAAAGCCCACCCTGTCACAACTCGAAACCTTCCACCCTCGCTCTGCGAGCCGTCCCCCAGGCTCACGTCGCCGTCGAGCGGCTGGCCGTGTTTCTTCGAGAACACCGAATGATCCCAGACGGAATCGGATCTCGGGCCGAACCAACCAGCGAAACAGCAGGTCGAAATCCAACACATCCGAAAGTCCCACACCATCGCTCCTCCGGGGAGGGCGTAGACTAATTTGCACGGCCGCGATTTCGGCGGTAGGCAGCAGGCGTCATACCGGAGTATCGATAAAACGCTCGACGAAAGCTCGCCACGTCCGAGTACCCCGAATTCGCAGCTAGTTGCTTCACAGGAAAGTTAGTTGTTTCGAGTAACATGCGCGCGGTTTCGAAACGTACACGGTCTATAAATTGCTTGGGCGTCTCGCCGGTGGCTTCTTTCAATCGCCGATTCAGTGTCCGATCCGAGGTACCCAGCGTGCGGGCAAGATCTTGCGCTGTCACAGATTCTTCACCCGCCACCCTGACCGCATGTTCTGCCTCAAGCAAAAAAGCATTAGCTGCCGATAAATGACTAAGCGGAACATACACCGTGCGCGTTGAGGGCGCGGTGTCTACGACGGCAAAATCAGCAGCTAACTTCGCTGCATCGTCACCACAAAGCGAACGAATAATATGCAAACACAAGTCAATCCACGACAGCGGACCACCAGAGGTTACGATACCTTGATCCTCGATGAGCGGAGCACTCCATATCGCATCGGCTCTTGGATATCTTGCTTTCAACTCGTCGTGACGCCACCATGTGGTCGTGCAGCGACGTCCATCGAGCAAGCCCGCTTCGCCAAGAATGAATACACCGCTGCACGATGCACACACCAACGCGCCCATGGCGCGTTGGCGACGAATCCACGCTGCCAAATTGGCAATCTCTCGAGTCGAAAGGTACTCAGCATTATCATCGCAAAGGTAGCCGGGTACCAATATCGCCGTTAAACCAGTAAGCGCTGCTATGTCGGTTTCGACATTAAAGAGTCGCCCGCTGCTATCCTCAAACGGTTTGCCATTAAAACTTGCGGTCAAAATCTTGAAAGGCTGATACCTGCCCTCCCTGCTTATAATTTGTGAGCCGAGCTTCAACATGTCCACGGACCCAACGAATCCTGCTCCTAAACAGCCATTGAAACCCAGGACGACGATTTCCATAGCGGGCCCGTGGGAAGTCGAAGGACTTTCGCTGCTTGACACAAGCGCTACATCTGCATCCGACGCAGTCTTGATATGCCTCACCGTAGATTCGGGAGCTTTTCGGCCAATACTTCGAGCTTTTCAATCGACGGAGCCTTTGCTAAAAGATCCGACGCACGCGCCATTAGAGCTTTGGCCACTTCTCCCGACAGATGAGCTTCCCGCCCGATCTCGTCCGGGAAGGTGTCAAAAATTCCAAATTTCGACGGACCTATTTGAATCGCGAACCAGCTGGCCGTGGCCGGTTCGGCCTCGACGAGAGGTAGCGCATTTTTCAAAAACGCTGCCAACTGCTGTTCCTTTCCAGCCTTGGCTTCAAGAGCAACAAACAGTCCAAGCTTAGCCATTGATTCCGTCTCCTGTGTCGGGTTCGGTTGAACTCCATCTGCGGAGTATTCTGCTCTCGTTACGAAGCACGCTCTATAAGCGACTATAAATTCGCGAACGGAAAAGGCTGTAAGAATACCCGCTGTCGCCAGGGAACCACCTAGCAGGAAGCTATTTCCGCCGACGCCAGCGCTTTCATCCGCCACAGCGGCGCTTGCAACGTAAAATGCTGTCACCCAGATCGCTACGATCCAGATTGCGACCGCAACCGCGTAAACGACATTTTCGTTGAGCGATCCGCGCTTCACACCCTGGTTCATGATGGATTATTCTCGCTCGTCATGCTCGTGGAGGACATTCATTACACAGACTTAACAAAGGTCCGGCCGGCCACAGGTGGGCAAGTTTGCCAAAAATGGCTCCAAGCGCGCCATCCAAGCCTTTAATGCGTAAAAAGAATTGAAGAGACAGACAAAGTCGAATGGATCGGTTCGCCAATCAGCCAATCTACCAACATTCAGGGCGACGAACTCGACGTCCGTGGCGCGGGCATGATCGATCGACTTCTGGTCCACATCGAGGCCAACGACCTGTCCCCAACCATGGTGAAACCAAGTCGCCGTGCCACCCGGCCGCATCCAACGTCAAGCACGCGCCGGATACCTGACCTTTCTACGCCAGCAGCGACGAATTGTATCGCTTCTAACTCTCCTGGATGGGCGAAATCCCCTCGCCGAGCGTTCGCCAGGATCGCGGCCTTTCGGCCGGTCTCGATAGTCGATGTCGCTCATCGCGAGCTTGGCGACCGCGAGCCTGTTTGCATCGGCGTCTCCCCAGACCTGGAAAAATTGACACGGCGGAGGTCGCCTTTCATCGGATCATCGAGGCCTCTCGTACGCCTCCCATTCCGTCTCAGTGAGCGTATCATCGTCCGGCGCGCCTTGCGTGTCGAAGAGTCCGAGGGCGTCATCAAGAGCGCCTTCGATCTCGTCATCGATTTCTGTCTCCCCGGCGCCGGCGGCGTCCAGCGCATCGAGATCGGGCAGATCCCGCAGGCTTCCGAGCGTGAAGATTTCGAGAAAGCGGGCGGTCGTCACCCAGGCGATCGGCGCGCCGGGCATGGGCGCGCGGGGCCCAGGGGCGATGACGTCGAGGCTCTTCAGGCGGCCAAGGATGTCGCGGCTGATGTCGTGACCGACGAGGCGCGAGAGCCCGGCGCGGGTGACCGGCTGCTGATAGGCGATGGCCGAGAGCGCCAGCATTTCGAGCCGGGTGAAGGACGGCGGCCCCGCGTCCTTCGTTCCGGCGAGCGCGCGCAACGTTTCGGCGTGGCGGGGGCGCGTGCGAAACTGATATCCCCCCGCGACGAAGACGATCTCATAGGGGCGCGCTTTCAGTTCATCGTTGATGTCGGCGATCAGGGCGTCGAGCCGGCAGGCGTCGCCGACGAGCCCGGCGAGCGTCTCGCGCGCAACCGGCTTCGGCGCGGCGAAGATCGCCGCCTCGGCGCGCAGCATCCATTCGCGCCAGCGCATCCCCTCCGGCAAGTCGGCAAGATCGCGGTCGAGAAGATCGCGGTCGAGACGGGCGGCGCCGGCGCGGCTCATAGGCCATAGATCCTGAAAGCGTCGCGTCCGGAGAGTTCGCGCACGGCGCCCAGCGCGACGAGCCGGTCGAAGAGACGGCGCGCGGCGCGATCCGACAGACCGGCGCGGGTCGCGGCGGCCGACGTCACGCCGTCGTCGGCCAGCAGCATGTCGATCACGCGACGCGCGCCCTTTGCACGCAACATCGGCGCGACGACGAGAAGCTTTTGCGCGCGCCGCGCCAGATCGAGGGCGAGCGCATGGGCCTCGCCGACCGCGAGCCCATAGGCGACGGCGACGGCCGCGGGCCAGTCCTCGTCCGAGGGTCGCGGCCGCTTTCCCCCTGCCCCGCGCCGCAGCGACGGCTGCAGCATGGCGACGGCGAGCAGGGGAACCGGCCGCGCCCAGCCGAGACGGTTCGCCAAAGCGAGATCGGCGACCACGACGGCGAAGATGTCGGCGTCGGCGGCGTTCGGGCCAAGTTTCATCGCCGCGGCGCTGGCCCGCGCCGCCGCAGTGAGCGGATCGGGCGCCGTGGTCGCCGCCTCCGCAAGTACGCCGACGTCGATCTCCTCCTTCGCCCCGAGAAACCCGGCCGCGCGCAAGATCGCCGCATCGAGACGCGGGGGCTGCGACGCATAAAGCCGGAACAGCCGATGCAGCCGCCCGGCCGGACTCGTCTCGCCGCCCCCGGCGAGATGTTCGGCGTCGCGCAGGGCGGCCGCGTCTTCGCGCAGCCGGCAAAGCGTCGCGCCGTTTTCGGCGGCGCGCAGCGCAAGGCGCTGGCGCAGGCAACCGGCGAAGACCGGCTCGGCGCCGTCCGGCCCGCCGCGCACAATGTGGTCGAACAGGGCGAGGCCGGCGCCGGCGGAAAAGCTCGCCGCCTCCTGATCCCCGTTCCGAGGACTCATCCAGCTCGGAAGAGGTTGAATTTCAAAGGCCTGCGTTGCCGGTAGCGCCTCGGCGCGACGCGCGCGCGGGGACGGCCTTGCGGGGGAAGCTGGGGCGGACGCCGACAGCGAATCAAGCGCTTGCATGGCAAGAATCCTAGCCGACGACGGCGCTTTGTCACTTATTTTTGCCGCCGATCCGCCGGGCTTGTCTTCCTGTTTTAATGTCCGATAATGTGCGCTTATCGGACGCAAAACAAAGCGCCCAGGTTTCTAGGCCTCGGTCGCGATTTTGGGCTTCCAAAGCCCGCCGAGGCGTCGGATTTTCGACCCCCAGGCGCGCGCGAGGCCCGCGGCCGCGGCGGCCCAAGCGAGGACAAGAATGGCTGAAGCGGACAAGGACAAGACCGGCGGCAGGGCGCTCGCCGAGCCCGCCCCCCATCTCGCGGCGCTCTCGGAAAAGGCCCGCGACTACGCCCGCAACGCCCGCTCGGAGAATACCCAAAGGGCCTATGACGCCGACTGGCGTCAGTTCGCCTCCTGGCTGCGCCGGCAGGGGCTCGATCCCCTGCCCCCGGACCCGCAGACCGTCGGCCTCTATCTCGCCGCCTGCGTCGAGGGCGGGCCCGGCCGGCCGCCCTTGTCCGTTTCCTCGCTGGAGCGCCGGCTCTCCGGGATCTGCTGGCGCTATCGCCAGCTCGGCCGCCTGCTGGACACGGGCGATCCCCATATCGCCACGGTGCTGGCCGGCATCTGCCGCGCCCATGGTCGCCCGCCGGTCCAGAAGGAGGCGATCTTCGCCGACGAGCTTCTCGCGATGCTGGCGGTCCTGGACAACGACCTGCGCGGCCTGCGCGACAAGGCTATCCTCGCCATCGGGTTCGCCGGCGGCCTGCGCCGTTCGGAGATCATCGGCCTGGATTGTGGGCCGGAGCAGACGGACGACGGAACGGGCTGGATCGAGATCGTCGGCGCCGACCAGAACGGAGGCGGGCTGCTGCTCACCCTCAACGGCAAGACCGGCTGGCGCGAGGTCGAGATCGGCCGCGGCTCTTCTCCCCTCACCTGCCCCGTCGCCATGCTCGAAACCTGGCTCAAACTGGGAAGGATCACGCGGGGTCCTGTGTTCCGGCCCCTCGCCCGCAAGAACGGCGGCGTCTCCGCCGAGCGGCTCTCGGACAAGCATGTCGCGCGGCTCGTGCAAAAATGCGCGCTCGCGGCTGGCCTGCGCGGCGATCTCCCCGAAGGCGAACGACGCCGCGCCTTTTCCGGCCACTCCTTGCGCGCCGGCCTCGCCTCCTCGGCGCAGATCGAGGAAGGCCATGTGCAACGGCACCTCGGCCACGCCTCCCCCGAAATGACCCGCCGCTATCAGAGGAAACGCGACCGGTTCAGGGTCAACCTCACCAAGGCCGCCGGACTGTGACGGCGAGGGCTATTTCAACTCCGCCGCCAGCTCTGGATGCCGGTCGAGGAGCGCCATCAGCTGGATCGTCGGGCCGCTCGGCTCGACTAAGCCTCGCTCATATTTGTCGAAGGCGTTTTCCCCGACGTTGAACAGAGCGCCCGCCTCCCGCTGAGATAGCTTAAGCTTGGTGCGCAGACGCCGGATCGTTTTGGCGATGGCACGCCGTCCGCCTTCTCCTTGAGACCGCGTAGCGCCTGGTCGACGATGGCCATGTCCTTGCCGAGGTGGACGCCCTCGCCGTCGCCCGTGGGATAATAGCCCGGTAGATCGACGACGACGCTTTCGCCCTTATAGGCGACCGTAAACGGCCGCACGCCGCGCGTCAGCGTCTCTCCGGATAGGCTTGACCAACATGCACCGGACGACGCTGTGGATCGTCTCGACGATCGCGCCCCGATCGAACCCCAACGCAGAGGCGTCGCGCAGCGCCGACGTCGTGATGGCCAACCGATCAACCGACCCCATCGCCAGCTTGATGGCGTCGAGATCATAGGTCGGCCGCCGCTTTTCCATAAGCTGAGATGCCACCATTAAGGGGGTAGTTCAAGCCCCGGGCTTGTGGGCGCAACGCTCCCGCCATCACCCTGCCCTCTTCCGCTCTCGCGCCCCTTTTGCGGCCTTGCCGCGCAACAGCGCCATCAGCACAGGCCCCAGCGAAAACTCCCCTACCCGCGCCTTGGCGGTCAGAACGCGCAGATAGCCGCCAGCGGATCTGATTTCATCGCCGCGCTGCAGAATCGCGGCGATGACGATGGCGGCGTCATGCTCGCCCATGGCGTCCAAGGCCTGAGCCCAAGCGTCAGGCGAGACGCCGAGCGCCGAACGCACGGTCGCGGCCGCCGTCGCAAGATCGCGCCAGGATGAAATCTCGCCCCCCTTGGCGTAATCGACGATATCCGGACAAGCTTGCAGCACCATCCCCAGCGGATAGGTTCTGGGGGTTGGCGTGGGACGGGGCGGAGCTTCAGTTTCCCGCTTCTCAGGTTCCGAAGTCCGTGCCCCATCCGCCTCCGCATCGTCTCCGATTGGCCCGGGCGGTTCGGTCCTGCCTTCTCGAAGGCTAGGTTCAAGATCAGAAATGTTTGTGGTTTGATTCTGTATGTGGCGCTCAGCCTGAGACTCACTGGCGGTCATATTTTGGCGTTTTACGTGGTTTTCCAAGACACTATTGGTTTCGGCCGCAAGAGCGGCGAGTTCCTCCGCCAAAGCCGCCAAATCGGCCCGTGTCATTTTGCGCGCCTGACGGCTGGCCAGCGATTGATAGTGGCCGTGGCGGGCTTCCCAGTCGCCGGGCACGCCCTCTTCCATCCCGGTTTCGATCATCTTGACGATGTCGCGCCGCGCCAGCGTAATTTTCTCGCGCAACAAGGCCATGGCGCGGTTCTCGGCGCGCACTTCTTCGGCGAGATTTTCGATTTCGTTGGCGCGCGCGATCAGGGGCGTCAAATCGAAGCCGAAGGCGTCTTCGATCTCGCCCCCCTGCCCTCTTCGCGCGAAGCGTTTTCCGTTGGGTGAGTCCCGTCGAATGATCAGCCCGGCGTCGATCAGCATGGCAATATGCCGGCGTAGCGTCGCCGGCGCCATGCCGTGGGCGCGAATCGACAACTCCTTGTTCGACGGAAAGACGATGATCCCCGGGTTTTCTTCGCTTTCGGGGGCCTTGACGTCCTTCTCAGGCAGCGTCAGCGCCGTCTCTTGATGGAAGCTCAACAGCGCGTGCAACACCGACAGCGCGCGGTCGGTGACGCCAAGCGGAGATTTTGCCTCTGTCAGCGCCCGAAACAGCCGCCATTTGTGGACGACGGTTTCTGACGCGTGGGGGCGGGACGCGAATTCTTTAGTCGCCGCCTGGCTCGCCACCATGGCGAGCGACAGCGATCGCCGCCCGAAGGGCGTCGTTGTTTGTCTTTGCATGATCCTTTGCCTCGTTCAGGCAAAAGAAATCTGCTCGCCGAAACGGCGCCGACTCTTGACAGCGATTCGCGGAAGTGAGAATCTCGGATTGCTTAGATACGAGAAGGGCTTCCGGGGCGGTGACGTTTCGGGGGCCTTTTTCTTTTGCGGTTCAATCTCCACGCTCGGTAACAGATTTCCCCTGTTTGAACGCTCGGTACAGATCGGCCAAATGTTCAGACAGGTATTCTCCAAACGCTTTTGCGTCAGAATTTCTTGCCTTAAGCGATACGGTATAGCGTTTGCCTTCGGCTAACATTTCAGCAGACAGCGCTCCATCTTCCGAAGCCCAGTTCTGCTTTTGACTCGTACGGGGACGGCTCGTCGGCTTCGCACTTTTGAGACACGTCATGATTGCGTTGAACCTCTCGTCGCTGGAGAGGTCCGATATCCCGCCTTCCTCGATCGCCTTCTGCGCAACATCATGGTTGCCTGGCTTTTCGAGTAAAAGTTTGAGCTCATACCACCGATCGCGGCCCACCCCTTTTGCGGGACCGATTGCTCCGAGAATTTCCTCTGGCAAACTCGCCACGGAAAGCATCTTGGAAAGCGTCGCCCGGTCAATCGAGAGAGCCGCGAGGACTGTCGAGTTATCGTCGTCGTAGCGAAGCCGGGAAAGTTTTGACGCAAATAGGGCCTTTTCGATGAAAGAGAGATTTGCTCGCGCGGAGTTTTCTTGGCCCTGCGCAACAACGTGTTCGCGATCCTTCAGTTCTTTAACGACCGCGCGCACTTTCCGACCGAGGAGCTTCGCCACACGCGCGCGTCTGTGGCCGAACACGATCATGTAGCGCCCCGTCTTGGCGGGGTGCGGGCGCACTAAGATTGGAGAATCCTGTCCCCGATCGCGGATCGCCTCCACTAGTTCCCTGAATTCCTGATCGTCACCGTCAAGCCGATCTTTTACGAAGGAAACTTCGACGAGCTCTGGATCGAGTTCGACGATCGTCTCTCCTTCCATGAGTTTGTCCGCTCTGGCGGCCAGTTCATCAATCGAACTCAGTATCGAACGTGACGCGCCTTTCAACGTGTAATCGAGCGCGGGGGACTTCTCCTCGGGACTGTCGTGTGCCATGAGGCTGGCGAATGGGTTTTTACGAGCCACCGTTCATCCTCCTCATTTGATCTAATTGTCTGAAAAGAAGACGTGTTTTTGCAGTTTTTACGGCCGTCAACATCATAGCCGGCCCCATGCTTGATGGATGAGGCCCTGAATTTCGAAATTAACGGCGTCCATGCACTCGATCGCGCGGTCATAGGTATCGCGATTAAAGTTTGCCCTTTCGACCTCATACAATGTCTGCTTTGTGAGGCCGGCGTCGGATATTGCAGTTGACTTAAGCATCGGACTTTTCAAAATTTCCTCCGCCAACATAGACTGCATGAATCCAAGCATCTGGGCCTGCGGAATATCCGTTGGCTCGTAGCGCGTGATCAAATACCGAAGCCAGTCCATTTGGACATGGGCACCCACTTGCTTAATAGTCTTCGTGATGTTGCCGAGCATAAGCAGGAACTGGCTCATCGACATCAGGTCCAGCATTTGCGGATGGACGGTGATCAGCACTGAGGTCGCTGCCGCGAGCGCTGTCAGGGTCAGGTATCCGAGTTGCGGTGGGCAATCTACGATAACGACGTCGTAGAGTTCGTCGACATCGGCGAGCACGTTACCAAGCCGGGCGAAGAACCTCTTCCCCTCTGCTGAACCTTGCATCGCAAGCGGCGTGGCGTATTCGTATTCCTGCAGCTCGAGGTTAGCGGGAATGATGTCCAGATACGGAAAATTGGTGGCCGCAATGACCTCCCGTATAGGCTTCCTTTCATCGTCGTAACGAATGGCGTCGAACAGTGAAGGGTTGCGGTCTATTTCCGGCTGGAACCCGTGCAGAGCGGAAAGAGACGCTTGCGGATCGAGGTCGATGGCAAGGGTCCGATGCCCCGTTAATGCGAGGTGTTGGGCAAGGTGTGCGGCGGTCGTTGTTTTGCCGGACCCGCCTTTGAAATTCACGATCGCAATAACCTGCAGCTTCTCGCCGGACTTGCGATGTGGGACATATTTCTTGGCGTCCGATCGACCATTCTTGTCCAGATATTGCCGTAGCTCGATCATCTGCTCAGCTGAATAGATCCGGCGACCGCCAGCAGCAATCCTGGGCTCCGGGCCTTTTTTTTCGAGGTGAAGCCGTTTTAGATTGTTGGGGCTTACGCCGAGATAATGTGCGACCTCGGCCATCGAAAAATAGCGGAGAGTCTTCTTCGCATTTGGAGGAAACTTTTCCAGGCGAAGCTGATCGAGCTTCCTAGATATCTCCGCGCCTTGAGCGAGTATCTTGTCATCGAATTCGAATGCCGGAAGCAACATGTGCTTTTTGCCCGATTAGAAAATAGCGCCAAGATCTCTCTGACGGCGGATTTAGCGCCATTATGTCCGATTCGTTTGTGCTGGCAAGAATTATAGAGTTAACAAAAGATTAACGGGAAGCGACGCGTTGCTTGGAAGGTTACGAAAACGGACGCTTACCGTTAATTCATTGGTTCAAATCGCGTTTCGGCCGCTTTGACGGCCGTCAACATTCTATCGGCCAAGCGGAATTCTCCATTGCCGTGCACGGCAGCGACCTGGTGGTCTTTTCGAGGTTGTCGCCGCCGCCCCTTTGTATGGTCCCATGATTTTGAGCGGCACATCACCAAACCGCGCCTCGACGAGGCGATTGCGAAGTGTTCGTCGAGCCGGAACTTAATGATGAGGCTGATGACGTCGCCCTCGACGCTTAAGATTGATGCTTCAACATTGATCGGACCAAAGT
Organism: Methylocystis sp. ATCC 49242; assembly: GCF_000188155.2. Taxonomy (NCBI): domain Bacteria; kingdom Pseudomonadati; phylum Pseudomonadota; class Alphaproteobacteria; order Hyphomicrobiales; family Methylocystaceae; genus Methylocystis; species Methylocystis sp. ATCC 49242. The sequence continues at coordinate 107,842 of NZ_KE124772.1, read as the reverse complement.
CGCGCACCAGCACGGCCACGCATAACCCATCTCACGCAAGATGCGGTTTGGGAGTGTCGTTTTCGCGTCCAAGAAAGCCGGTCACCACAGTAACTGGCAGAGCCCGCTTCTCGAAACTCGCGTCGATCTCGATAACAGCCATGCTTGCTCTTGCGTTCAAGTTCATCGCGTGGCGGCCCCGTTCGCGCCCACGCGGGATCGGCGGATTTCCTCAAGCTTTGGAGGAATTTGGTTAACTCTCCAACCATGGCGTGCACGATCCAGCTTCCGAGCGACGATCGCCGATTCGCGGGTCTTTTTTTGCGATTAACGGGCTAATCGCCAACCCGAACGCTTGCCTGGCTGGGCCAGAGCCCAACTTCCTCCCTTATCGCGCGGCGCAAGGAGGACGAAATGGCGTATGCAATAAAGCATGGGACAGACCCCAATGTAAAAACAGAGCGCCTAGAAACAGCGACGGCGTGCCTGGAACGGGCCAAGGCCTTACAGGCTGAGCATGAGCCGAACATCAAGGTCCTTACTCGAGACGGCGCAGAAATCTCAATGCTTGAGCTCGAGCGGCTTTCAGGGAAAGAGCTGATTTGAAGCCAGCGGCAGCGGCGTCGATCGCCTTAGCCGTGAAGGGCAGGGCGCTACGCGCCCTGCAACCCAAGCTCGCTGGAACGTGTCGTTCCTTTCCGTGCGAAAGCTTCAAACGGGCCCGCCTTGGGCCGGCCATTTCATTTTGCTGCAATACGCTCAAGAGATAGGTTGGTGAGGTCATCTGAATGTCATGGCGTACAGCCGATTACATAATCGGTGGACGAATTTGCGCGAGCCAACTCAAACAGCCTCGGCGCTGTGCGCGCAAACAGCTGACGGGCGCGCGCGTCGCGATCAGACTTGCATTGTTATGTCAGCGAGCAAAAGACGCAAATTCTATTGCCATCAGGATCGCGGAAGTAGGCGCAATATGCCGTTCCGTTGCCCCGTGGGCCGGGCGCGCCCTCATCTAACCCGCCAAGAGAAATTGCAAGCGCGTGGGTTGGTTTGCATTTGGCTGGGAGCGAGAGGCCCGGCATCGACGCACCGCCGAGTTGGCGGCATTTGAGCGGGTCGGCTTTAGCCGCGTAAATTCCATAGATGCGAATTCAGAAATTCAGATCGGCTTTCTCCACCCAGCCGGTGAGGTGTTGCCCGGTGGCGCGCACTTGCACCCATTTGCCGTCCTGGCCGATGACGTCGAGGTAAGAACCATAGACGGCTTTATCGAGGACCTTCCCATTTCGCCGAGGCGCGTCTCTAACAGGCACGTCGATTTTAGAAACCAGCGCAGAGCCTAATCTCGTCGGCGCCAAATGCGATTCTACGTCGAATTCACTCCTTGCGATAGTCTTTTTGTTGATTGCGAGCAATGACTTGCGCGGCGTGGCCGATGTGTAAATGAGAGCGCAGATAGCGCCAAACACAAGGGCCGCGGCGCCAATGCTCTTACCGGCGACAAGGGCATACTTCAATCCATCTCCCGGAGGCATGGGCGGCATCCGCGCCTGCGTAGCGTTGGGCACAGTGGCTGCGCGTGAGCGTTGGGTATTCGCAGACCCCTTCCTGGTACTTTTAACGGTTGTCGTCGCGGCCCCCATGGATGACTCCCTCGCACTCTTTTGGAGACGTAAATTTGACGGCGAGGACTTTATGGATCGTTAGAAGTCAATGGCTGCCCCCACAAAAAGCCCGGCGAGAGGCCAGGAGCCGGACTTCAAGGGAGGAAGCGCTTCCGCGTCGTGATGGCGACGCCGCTACTGCCGGTAAGACGACGCCTCAACATTAACAATTCGTTTACAATTCGCTCGCCTACACCTGCTCATGGAGGTCGCCACCGCCGAAAAATTGCGGAAAACTGAATCATGGGCACGGCCAAGTTCAAAACCAAGAGCTCTGGCCATGCCTCGCAAATCCGGTCGAGCGAAGGCTCTGTCATATGGCGACATAGCCGCGTTGCTCCTTGACGCACCGCTGCCGCGCAAGAGCCTCCCAAGCTTCGGCCGCGCTCTCATAGGCCGTCAGGCGCAGACGTCCGCACCGGCCGATCCGCCCCCATTCGACGGCAAGACACCAACGCCCGAATAAGTCGGGCGCTACGTCAAGGCGATAGTAACGGCGCATGTTCTTAGCCGCGTCTATGCGATGCAGAAGGATGGCGTCCATGCGAGACCGAGTCTCAATCGTGGCGCGGAGCCGGCAAGCCGGATGGGGCGAGTGAGTAACCCCAGGGCCTTAGGTTTCGCAAATCTTAAAAATCCATCCCTTCCATGCCACCGCCTGGCATGGCCGGTTCGGTTCCTTCTCGGGATCCTCGGTGATCGCCTCGGTTGTGACGATCAGACCCGCAATTGAAGAGGCATCGTTAAGGGCAGTGCGAACGACCTTGGTAGAGCAAGCATGGCCGTCATGCTGCGACGCCGGCCTCGTCTTGCTTTCCGCCCCTCGCTACGATCATGAGCGCGTCATCAGCGAGCGGCCGCTGCAGCCGGAGCGCCTCCTCAGCGGGCGCGGTCATCCAGTACTCAATTTCCTCCCGCGTCGTCAGGATGACAGGCATCGCCTTTGGATGAATCGGGCCGACGACCTTATTGGTTTCGGTGGTCAGAAACGCGAAGAGGTCGTTGGTCGTCTCGCCCTCCTTCACTTTGCGCACGGAGGTCCACCGAGTCCAATTCCGGCGAAGAACGCGAGTGGCCGCGTCTCGTCGAGGGCGAACCAGACCGTCGTATGCGTGCCGTCGGGGAGCGCCTCGTTTTCTGAGAAGCTGGTGAAGGGCACGATGCAGCGGTTCTCGATCCCGAGCCAACGCCGCCAATGCGGAGATTTGACGTTGCGGACATTCGTGACTCCAGGATCGCACTTCCTGCCCTTCAGCGCGAAGACCGGCGAAGGCATCCCCCATCGCGCCAGGGTCAATTCGCGCCCGTCGGGGCCGTTTCGAATGAGCGGCGCTGCGTAATCGGGGAAGATAGCGGGGAAGGGCGGCAGATTGCCGGTCCGATCATGCATCGCGCGGGCCATCTCGCGGATCGCTTGTTGCCCCTTGGTCATCGAATACAGGTTGCACATGGGGCCTTCCCCTTATCGCCACATGGCGCGCATTCTGGCGCCGACATCCACGCGCATCCGTCTTGCGCCCTGCCGCTCGCGCGAGGCGGACGAAGCCCGCGGCCACGTCACGCATTCGAAATGGCGCAGCAAAGCTTCTGGGATGAAGCGCGTTCGCGACGCATACACGTGGCGATCGCCTTGCGGGTGCTGTCCATGGGTGAAAAAGCGCTGTGGCGTGATGAGATGCAGACTGTCCTTCGCGCGCGTCATGGCGACATAGAGCAGCCGCCGCTCCTCTTCGATTTCAGCCGTCGTTCCGGCCCCGAGATCCGAGGGGATGCAGCCGTCGACGGCGTTGAGGACGAAGACCGATTTCCATTCCTGTCCCTTGGCCGAATGGATGGTGGACAGGATCAGATAATCCTCGTCGAGAAGCGGCGCGCCGGCGTGGTCGCTCGTGGCGTCCGGCGGGTCGAGGGTCAATTCGGTGAGGAAGCGCTCCCGCGAGGGGTAACCTGCCGCCATCTGTTCGAGTTGCAGCAGGTCGGCCAGGCGCGTCGCCGCATCTTCGTGAATGCGCTCGAGATGCGGTTCGTACCAGCGGCGCGCGCTTGCGATTTCGGCGGGCCAGCCGGCCTTGCCCGAGCGCAAATACTGGAGCACTTCGACAAACCCAGTCCAATCGTCTCCCGAGCGTGGTGGCGCGGGGATATCCGAGAGAGAGGACAGCGGGTCGGGCTGCTCCGCCATCAGGTCGAGGACGCGTTGCGCCGACGCCGGACCGACGCCCGGCAGAAGCTGCATAAGGCGAAAGCCGGCGACGCGGTCGCGCGGATTCTGCGCGAACCGCAGCAGGGCGAGCATATCTTTGACGTGAGCGCTGTCGAGGAATTTTAGCCCGCCGAACTTGACGAAGGGAATGTTGCGGCGGGTCAGCTCCAGTTCGAGCGGGCCGCTGTGATGAGAGGCGCGGAACAGCACCGCCTGTTGTTTCAGGCGCGTGCCGATCTCCCGGTCCTCCAAGACGCGCTCGACGACGTAGCGGGCCTGGTCGCCCTCGTCGGGCACGGTGACGAGCCGAGGCTTTCCCCCTGATTGGCGTTCCGTCCACAAATTCTTGGTGAAACGCTCGCTGGCGAGTTCGATTACGCAGTTCGCGGCGGCGAGGATCGGTCGCGTCGAGCGATAGTTGCGGTCGAGCGTGACAATGTCGGCGGGCGGGCTGAAGGCGGCGGGAAAGTCGAGGATGTTGCGCACGGTCGCGGCGCGGAAGGAATAGATCGACTGGGCGTCGTCGCCGACGACGGTGAGACCGCGCCCGTCGGGCTTCATCGCCAGCAGGATCGAGGACTGGAGGCGGTTCGTGTCCTGATATTCGTCGACAAGGACGTGATCGAACCTTCCGCCAATGTCCTCCGCGAGCGCCGACTCGCCCAGGGTCTGCGCCCAATAGAGCAGCAAGTCGTCGTAATCTAGAACGTTCTGCGTCTGCTTGGCCTCGACATAGGCTGCGAACAACTGGCGCAGCTGAGCGCTCCAGCCGGCGCACCAAGGAAAGCATCCTTCGATAACGTCGTCGAGCGGCAGCTCCTCGTTGACGGCGCGGGAATAGATGGCGAGGCAAGTTCCCTTGGTTGGGAAGCGGCTCTCCGTCTTCGAGAAGCCCAGCCCGTGCCGAACGAGATTCATCAGATCGGCGGCATCCTCCCGATCATGGATCGTAAAATCGGGGGTAAGCCCGATCTCGCCGGCGTAATCGCGCAACAGGCGAGCGCCGACCCCGTTAAACGTCCCCGCCCAGGCGAGCCCGTTGGTCAGGATCCCGGCGCTGGCTCCCAACGCCTCTGCGCAGATGCGCTCGACACGCCGCGTCATCTCGGCCGCCGCCCGGCGGGAGAAGGTCATCAGCAGGATGCGACGCGGATCGGCGCCGTTGACGATCAGATGGGCGACACGATGAGCGAGCGTGTTGGTCTTGCCTGACCCGGCCCCTGCGATCACGAGGAGCGGCCCGCCTGGCGCACACCTCTTATCCCATACGCCGTGTTCGACTGCCTGCCTCTGTTCGGCGTTGAGTTTTTCGAGGTAGGCCACGCGCGGCGCTCGCGAATCGGGAGGAGGGCAGGGGGCTGAGTGAACCACAATTCGCGTTTTGTTCGCAACGCCTCCACGCAATGAAAATACTCGCCGCTGCGGGTTTGGCTTTGCCTACGCGCCTCCGAGAGCGGGAGTAGTCCCGTGCTCGGCTGCTCGTTCTCCTTATCCGAGGGAAATCCGCTTACGCATCCCGCATCAGTGAGTGCGCTAGGGCAGCGCCGTGAGCTGCTTGATACATCACCGAGCCGGGGGAAAAGATGGACGACGTGGGACACGCGGCAAATCGTCAGTAGGATAATTCCATTTCAACAAGAAACCGAGATACGTCTTTTGACCATTCGTGCTGACGCACCTGAGGTGAGACGGGTTGCTCATAGATGACGCTCGAAGTCCATGCGTTGATGCAAAATGCGCACAATATCAATGCCATCCGGCGTCGGCCGGTAAAAGAGGATATGCGAGCCGGCGGGATATTTCCGATAACCGGCGCGCACCTCATCGCAGGGCCGGCCAAGGCGAGGATCATCGGCGACGGCTTCGACCGCCGCCTTGATTTTGCGAAGGTAGACCTCGGCCTGGCCAACGTTCCAATGCTCGACTGTATAGTCCCAGATTTCCTCGATATCGGCCTGGGCCCTTGGTGAAAGCGTAAATCGCTTCATGGACGCGGGGCGTCGTCCGCGCGCTTGCGCGCGATGAACGCCTCGAAATCGAAGGGCGTCGACGCACCGCTTGTCTCGCCCTCGATCAGGGCTGCGCGGAGCGCGGCGAGCTTCGTTTCTTGTTCTTCCAAGAGGCGAAGAGCGGCGCGGACAACGTCGCTAGCGGACCCGTAGCGTCCGGCGGCGACTTGGGCTTCGACGAACGAAGCGAAGTGATCGCCGATGACGAAAGATGTGTTTTTGGCCATCATGAAACCTCCTCCGAAAAATATACCAATAATTGGTACTAGGCGCAATATGGGAGCGCCAATGGGAGTGCTCGAGACAGCTAGAGCTTTACAAAAAATTAACGTAACATAAAGGACGTTATGTTACACAAATGGCCATGAGCCAGCCGCCCGCAGCGCCGTCGTCGCCATGCGCGTCAAGGACTATTACGCGCAAGGCAAACGCTGGTGGGTGCGGCTGCATGAGAAAGGCGGAAAGCGTCACGAAATGCCGGCGCATCATAATTTAGAGGCCGATCGACGCCTATATTCAGGCGGCCGGCCTTCAGGAGCAAAGCAAGAGCCCTCTCTTCCGCTCCGCCATGGGCCGCACCGACTAATTAACCGCGACCACCGATGAACCGGATCGACGCCTATCGAATGATCCAGCGGCGCGCCGCCGATATGGGGATCAAGATCAGGAGCGGCTGCCCCATTTCGCGCCACCGGCATCACCACTTATCTCGAAGCCGGCGGCACGCTGGAAAACGCCCAACTCATGGCGGCGCAGGAAAGTCCGCCCACGACCAAACTCTATGACCGCACGGGCGATGAAATCACCCTTGATGAGGTCGAGCGGATTACGATTTAATTGTCCAACGCTCGGAATGCTACGACAGCCTGGCGTCACGGCTTATTTTGAGAAACGGGAGGCTACAGCCTATTGCCATGACGAATAGGATCGATGATTTAAACATTCAGTGGCCGCCCACTATGTCGAAGGAAGAGCGCGAAGAATTGCTCGATATTCTTCGGGCGCTCGACGGCGCGCATGGAGACTTCGATAATGATCACTCTGTGATCTATCCGTCTGATGCCGACAGGTTGCGCCTCTTCCATACTGCTGAAAAAAGATGGGCAAAGAGGTGGTCGCGACCGAGCCCCTGTATGCATGAAGGCTGTACGGAACCAAGTATTCCACGCTCGCATTCCATCTCTTTGAGTGCGTCAATGAAACTGATTGCAGAGCACGGACATGTTGTGACGCCGAAGTTGGGAAAGACCGGCATTGAAATGGAGCGCATCGGAATTCGTGATGCGTCGACCTTTCCAGGATTTTGCGCGCGCCATGAAGCCCAATTCATGGAATTTGAAACAAAAAAGGAAATGTCGTCGAACCGACACTATCTGCTACAGACTTTTCGAACGTTATGCCGCGAAATCTTCCGCATGCGTCATCAGAAGGAGAAACTCGAGTCAGCTCTAAACGGCTATCGGGAGCTTCGGCGCGAATTCGTTGCAACTCGGATTCGCCAGGTGCACCATTCAAAGCCGCTGGAGGTTCGTGACATTAGGTTTGAAAACGATGAGTATGAAGACAGCGCGGTTGAAGCGATTGATTCCATCTCGGAAGACCTGCCCATTCTGGAGCGCCTGTATCGGGATTTGTTTGACGACATTGAGAACGCTACAACAGAGTCATCGCTGTTTGTCATAAGCTTCGACTTGCGTCTTCCAGTCTGTCTTTCCGGCTTAGGGATCCTAAATTACGTGGAAGGCAGCAAAACAATGCGGGCTCTGTGCCTTCTCGCGATCGTACCCGAAGAGCGGCAAACCAAGATCATAGTTGGGGCAGCAAAGGAACACGCGAACGCACTGGCTTCGTATTGCAGCAACGGGACCTCACCGGCGCTCTTGGCAATGATGGAAAGTTGGCTATGTCATGGGAGTGATCATTGGTTTATGACCCCCTCCGAGTGGCACGCGATCCCGGAGTCTCGACAGAAGGCCATTCTTGGGAGAATTTCCGATCCGCATCCTTCTATTGCAGATCCGGTTGAATTCTCGATTTTCGACAGTGTCAGATCCAAGATCATTGATTCAATAGAACAGGCGCTTTCTAATGGCGAGGTCCCAACTGATAAGCTTGTAGAAGTGCATGATTTGTTGGCCTCTGAAAAAAAGAAACTTCACAACCTCACCTCCACTTGAGAACGCTTGGGCGAAGGAGCCGAACGAGTCTCTATAACGAATTTTGGGTTGAGGCGCGCCGGCGTGTCCGGTGCCCAACCCAACAACTAAAGGGGCGTGAACGGTGCCATGGGGTGCGACGGCGCTCAATCCACGCGCCTCTGCAACGATGCTCCCCAGCTTAAGCGGACGGTCAGCCTCGGGTAATGGATCACGGCCACGCATGGCAAAGGACATTATCATATATAGGCTTAGATGTCGGCGACCCCCAAGGACGTTATGCGGGACGCGCCCCCTTCGAGAGGAAGTGCGCGTCACCTTTAGAGACCGCCTGAAGGCCTTCGAATTCGTGTCTACTGACGGTGGACACGAACACGAAGCGTTTTTGCGCAAGGGGATGGAAGCTGACTTCAACGACTTCCGCCGGTTTTCTAGCAAAAAGAGGAATCGAAACCCTGCAGTCTGGATTCCTTATACGCCTGCTCCTCTTTGCGCTGTCACCGTCCGGTTATTTCGCATGCTCATCAAGAAAGCGTCGACACGCATCAAAATCCTGCTGATAGCCCTCAGGCAAGGGCGCCTTCTTAGTGCGCGCGATCGTCTGCGCGTACGCGACCATTTTCGCAGTAGGCGCTTTCCGGTTTCCAGTTCTCGCGCCTTTAGCGTTCCCGACTGAGTGGAGATCCTTCTTTGTCGTTGCCCGGCGGTCTGTCGATCGGCGATGTGTTCGGCTCGGTTTCAGGCCATTCGTCTCGGTCCGATCGCTAGTCTTTGCGCCATAACGCCGCCTCCCGGGTCGACGAGCTTGCGTGGAACTTTCCAGCTTGATCGTTCCGCTCGATCGCTTTTGAAGCGCCTCAATCAGATCCCCCGCGACGGCGGCTATGCCGTCGATCACCGCGCGGAAATCCGCTTTCCCGGTGACAACCTCGTCGAGACGCATCTCCCATAATGCCGTTGTGCCGGGATCGACGAGCGCAGGCGCCGAAGCGCGCAGAAGCTCGAACAGTTGAAGCCCTGCGGGGGTTGGCGCCACCAGCTTGCCTTCTGCAATCAGCAAGTTTTGACGCTTCAATCCCTTGATGATTTCAGCCCGGGTGGCGGGGGTCCCGATGCCCTTGGCTTCCTTGAGCCGGTCGCGCAAGGCTGGATCTTCGACAAAGCGCCATGCGTTCTGCATAGCGTCGACGAGCGTCCCTTCGCTATACCGAGGCGGTGGTTGGGTTCTTTTCGCCTCCACCTTCGTTTCCGACAGGGTCGCGGCGTCGCCGTCATTGATGGGCGGCAGCGTCTGCTCTGCCTCTGAGTCCGCTTCCGCCTCGCCGGTCTGATAGACTGCTTTCCATCCCAGCCGCAGCGGAACGCGGCCGACCGCCCGAAACTCTGCCGAGCCCCCGTCCGGCAGAGGAACCGGCATGGTGACGACAGTCTGCCGATATTCGTAATCCGGCATGGTGACCGCCAAGTAGGAACGGCAAATCAGAGCGAACAACCGTTTTTCGTCATCGTTCAGGCGCGCTAAGCGACTTTCCAGATCGTCGAGAACGTTGACATTGGGCACGATGGCGTGATGCGAAACGCCCTCGAGCGCTTTGTCGCAGAAATGGCCCGATTTTCCCCGGCGGATCACTGGTGAGGCGATGTCAAGGTGGGCAAAGCCACGCAGGCGTGTAAGCGCGCCGACGACCCCCGCCACATCATGGATCTGGTTTTCGCTTAAGTAACGGGCCTCTGCGCGAGGATAGGTGATCAATTTCTTGCCGTCGCCGTCATACAGCTCCTGCGCGATGGCGAGCGTCTTATCTGCTGTCCATCCCCAACGCTGACCGCAAGTCTTCTGCAGGGAGGGCAGGTCAAATAGACGGGGCGGCGCTTGTCGCTTCTCGTCGACCGAGACACTCAGCGGTCCCCGATACCCGGCCGCAGCATTCGCGATCGCCTCGGCCTGGGCGCGCTCCTTGATGCGCATTTTCACGGAAGGTGCGTGGCGCATCAAGAAGTCGCCGTTGGCGACCGTCGCCACGGCGACAACCTCAAAATAGTCTTCGGGCCGGAAATTGAGGATCTCCAGTTCACGAAGGCAGACAATCGCCAGCGTTGGCGTCTTGACCCGACCGATTCCGATGACCCCGCGCACGCCTGGCGGGACTAACGTCTTCGTCGCCGTCCGGGTGAGCGAGAGATTGAAGATCTGATCCGCCTGCTGGCGGGCCACCGCAGCTTCGTAGAGCGGACGCATCTCTGCGTTCGGCTTCAGCCGAGCGAAGGCTTGCTGCAGCGTTTTCGGATCCTGCGCCGTGAACAAGGCCCGTCGCACCCGTCCGCGATAGCCGAGGTGTTCGAGGATTTCTTGACCGATCAGCTGGCCTTCGCGGTCACAGTCGGTCGCCAGAATGACGTCGTCGCAGGCCTTGAGCGCCGCGGCAATCGCTTTCAGTTTTGGCCCTTTGTTTCCCCCCGTGGTAGGGCGGGTCGGATAGAGCCCTTCGGGATTGAGGACGACGCAGGACCAACTCTTCCATGCCGCATTAACCTCCTCGGGTTCGGCCAGGCGGAGGAGGTGCCCCTCAGCCGGGAGAATTTGTCCGAAGCGTGCGCCCAGGGCGGCCCGGAGGTCCTTGGCTTGGCTGGTCTTCTCCGTAATGATCACTGTCGCCATGGTGCCGCCGAATCAAAATGCCTCCGGCAAGCCTAGCGCACGGCAAAGAACAAATATAGAACTCCGGAGAGTGGAGGCGACGGCCAGGTGGCCGACCCAACGGTCAGTGGTAGAGTCAGCGCGGTGGTTTCCCCGACGGCTTGGCCTGAAGCGTGATGCGCTGCTTTGGGCAAGCGTCGCTTTTCCCCCCGGGGCTGATCCATGACCGCGCTGGTTGTCTTCGATATTGAAGCTGTTCCCGATCTTGAGGTGGGCAGGCGTCTGCTTGGCCAGCCGGAAGACGCGCCCGACGCCGACGTCAGGCGCATGCTCGGGGAACGCTACGCGCGCGAAGGCCAGGACCCGACGACCGCCTTCTTGAAAACGCCAATGTATCGGATCGTATCCATCGCCGCCCTCTACGCCAAGCGCGAAGAGGGCGGGGGCCCTTTGACAGTTACCCAGATCGGCAGCCGATCGGTGGCCGAGAAGAGCGAGGCCGAACTGCTGCTCGGCTTTGTTAAAAGCCTCCCGGTGGATAGTCGCGGGACAGGTCCCATTCTTGTCACCTTCGGCGGCAATGGATTCGACCTTCCGTTGCTGCGGTATCGGGCTTTCGCGCTCGACGCTCCAGTCCCCGGGCTGCATAACGGCGGCCGTCGGAATTATTGGCATCGCTTTGGCCAGGACCACATCGACCTTTGCGACGTGCTCTCAGCCTATGGCGCTTCGACCAAACCCAGTCTCGCCGAGATGGCGGCGCTCGCGAACATTCCTGTGAAGATTGGAGGCGTTGACGGCAGTCAGGTTGAGGCTTTCGTTGCGGCCGGCCGTCTCGCTGAAGTGGCGGATTATTGCCTGACCGACGTTATCGCGACGTTCTGTGTATTCCTTCGCCATGAAATGGTGCGCGGCGATCTACGGCAGGCCCATTTTGAAGCTTCCATGGACAACCTTCGCTCAACCATCCGGAAGCATGTCGACCAGAAGCCGCTCTTGTCGGCCTTCCTCTAATGTCCGAAGATATCGCCTCCTCCCACGCAGCCGAGGGCTTGCGGAGAACTGAACCATGGGCCCGGCCAAGTTCGCAACCAAGAGCTGGGGCAATGCCTCGGAGTTCCGGCTCTCTCATATGGCGACATAGCCGCGTCGCTCCTTGGCGCGCCGCTGCCGCGCAAGAGCAGCCCAGGTCGCGCTCTCATAGGCCGTCAGGCGCAGACGGCCGCTGCGGCCGATCCGCCCCCATTCGACAGCAACGCACCAACGCCCGAATAAGTCGGGCGCTACGTCAAGGCGATAGAAACGGCGCATGTTCTTAGCGGCGTCTATGCGATGCATGAGGACGGCGTCCATACAAGAGCGAGTCTCAATCGCAGAGCGGAACCGGTCAAGCCGGATGGGTCGAGTAAGCATCCCCTGGGCCTCAGTTTTCGCGAACCTTAAAAATACATCCCTCCGATGCCGCCGCCGGGCATGGCCAGTGCGGTTTTCTTCTTGGACGCTCGGTGATTGTCAGGATGCGAGGCCTCCCTCATCCTGCTTTCCGCCTCTCGCTACGATCATGAGAGCGTCATCAGCCAGCGGCCGCTGCAGCTGGAGCGCCTCCTCGGCGGGCGCGGTCATCCAGTGATCAATCTCCTCCCGCGTCGTCAAGATGACAGGCATCGCCTTTGGATGAATCGCGCCGACGAGCCTGTTCGCTTCGGTAGTCAAAAACGCGTAGAGGTCGTTGGTCGTTTCGCCTTCCTTCACCTTGCGCACCGAGGTCCAGCGAGTCCAAATTCCAGCGAAGAACGCGAGCGGACGCGTCTCGTCGAGGGCGAACCAAACTGTCGGATGCGTGCCGTCGGGAAGCGCCTCGTTCTCGGAGAAGCTGGTAAAGGGCACGATGCAGCGGTCCTCGATCCCGAGCCAACGCCGCCAATGCGGAGATTTGACGTTGCGGACGTTGGTGATGCCTGCGTCACACTTTTTGCCCTTCAACGCGAAGACCGGCGAAGGCATCCCCCATCGCGCCAGGGTCAATTCGCGCCCCTCGGGGCTGTTTCGGACGATCGGCGCGGCGTAATCGGGGAAGATCGCAGGGAAGGACGGCAGATTGCCGGTCCCATCGCGCATCGCGCGGGCCATCTCGCGGATCGCTTGTTGCCCCTTGGTCATCGAGTAAAGATTGCACATGCGGCCTTCCCTTATCGCCACATGGCGCGCATTCTGGCGCCGACATCGACGCGCGTCCGTCTGGCGCCCTTTCGCTCGCCCGAGGCGGTCGAGGCCCCCGGCCATGTCACGCATTCGAAAAGGCGCAGCAAAGCTTCCGGGATGAAGCGAGTGCGCGACGCGTAGACGTGGCGATCGCCTTGCGGGTGCTGTCCATGGGTGAAAAAGCGCTGTGGTGTGATGAGATGCAGACTATCCTTCGCCCGCGTCATGGCGACATAGAGCAGCCGCCGTTCCTCTTCGATTTCAGCCGTCGTTCCGGCCCCCAGATCCGAGGGAACGCAGCCGTCGACCACGTTGAGGACGAAGACAGATTTCCATTCCTGTCCCTTAGCCGAATGGATGGTGGACAGGATCAGATAATCCTCGTCGAGAAGCGGCGCGCCGGCCTGGTCGCTCGTGGCGTCCGGCGGGTCGAGAGTCAATTCCGTGAGGAAGCGCTCCCGCGAGGGGTAACCCGCCGCCATCTGTTCAAGTTGCAGCAAGTCGGCCCGGCGCGTCGCCGCATCTTCGTGAATGCGCTCGAGATGCGGTTCGTACCAGAGGCGCGCGCCTGCGATTTCCGCCGGCCAGCCGGCCTTGCCAGTGCGCAAAACCTGGAGGGTTTCGACGAAGCCGGTCCAATCGTCGCCCGAGCGCGGCGGCGCCGGGATCTCCGAGAGAGAGGACAGCGGGTCGGGCTGACCTGACGCTGGAGAAGCTGATCCTAAAAGAGGCGGCGTCGGGAAACTGGAAGCCCCGCCGGTTGCCGGATCTGCGTCGAAAAGTTCGGGGTGTCCGAACGATTTGCCAGCCGCGCGCTCGGTCAGCATCCCTCGACCAAAGGCAAAGCATTGCGCTGCAGTTTCCTCGATATGGTGGTTTGTCCCGCCCGAGGGCTTGGCCAAAGGTGCTGATCGACAGCCCGGCCGTCTTCATCCCCGCGATCTGATCTCTTTCTTCGGCATGGCAACGCTCCTTAACGGTCTGATAAACCGCGCCGATATCAAATCGGCTCTGGGTGTTGCACCTCGCTGCAGAACTAAGGTTTTCTTCGCGCCAGGCATCCGTGAAGTGAGAGGCGGGGGCGCTGGAGTTTTTGATGCTATCCTGTTAAGCTAGCAAGATATTCGCTCGATGTGCGGTGGTTTTGACAGAGGCACAATCATGGTTGATCGGCGATCCCTACTGCAGGCCGCCTGCGGCGCTTTTGCTGGCTCGTCACTGAGCAAAGTCACTTTTCTCTCGGACGCGCTCGCAGAAGAAAGCGTTCATCTTCCATTCGCTAACGGCGAGCGACCCCTAGTGAGCTACCCTGGTAAGCGGCCATTGTTACGGCTCACGTCGCGACCGCCTCAACTAGAGACGCCATTCACGGTCTTTGATCAGGGACCAATCACGCCAAACGATGCCTTCTTTGTCAGATACCATCTGGCCGACATTCCGCTGACGATCGATCCCGAAGCATATCGCATCGAAGTTGGCGGCAAGGTAGCTCGGAAGCTATCTCTGTCACTCACCGAACTTAAGACGGCCTTTGAACCAATCGAATTTATCGCTGTCAACCAATGCTCAGGGAATAGTCGGGGGTTCTTTGATCCACGTGTCGGCGGGGGGCAGCTTGGAAATGGCGCTATGGGGAACGCCCGGTGGCGGGGAGCGCCGCTAAAGGCGGTCCTCGACAAGGCAGGCGTTCAGGCGGGCGCGCGTCAAGTCGTCTTCAATGGTCTTGACCGGCCGGTGTTGCCTGAGACGCCCGACTTCGTCAAAGCCCTGGACATTGATCACGCTCGCGACGGGGAAGTCATAATCGCCTACGCCATGAATGGCGAAGATTTGCCGTGGCTTAATGGATACCCCGCGCGGCTCGTCGTGCCTGGCTATTATGGCACGTACTGGGTCAAGCATTTGAGCGACATAACGGTCATCGACGATGTCTTCGATGGCTTTTGGATGAAGACGGCTTATCGCATCCCCGACAACGCCTGCGCCTGCACAGAGCCAGGGCAAAAGGCGACACCGACTGTCCCCATTAAACGGTTTGATGTTCGCTCCTTCATCACCAATCTTGCGGATGGAGCTAGGGTGAGGGCAAGGGCGGAGACCCCGATAAAGGGCATCGCGTTTGATGGGGGTTATGGCGTCAAGACAGTGCTGTTTTCGAGCAACGGAGGTCGAGATTGGACGGAGGCGAAACTTGGCCACGACCTTGGTCGCTACTCATTTAGGGAGTGGAATGCGGTGGCGCGGCTTCCTGCAGGCGAGCATTTCTTGAAAGTTTGCGCCATCAACGCAATCGGCCAATCCCAGCCGATCGCGCCATTATGGAACGCTTCGGGATACATGCGCAACGCCGTGGAAACGGTGCGCGTAATTGCGCAGTGACGGAGAAGCTGCATGCGAATGTTAGTCCGGGCTGTTCCCCCCATCGCCTGTGTCCTGTTCTTTTCGAACCTCGCGTTTGCTGAGCCTCGCAGTTACTCCCTCCCTGAAGAGAAGACGGCTTTCCGGCCAGGTCCCGGCGTGGAAGCTGCGCAGAATAACTGCCTATCATGTCACTCTGCAGATTACATAAGCACGCAGCCGCCCCAGCTTGGCCCTAAATTTTGGGAAGGCGAGGTTTCAAAGATGGTCAAAGCCTATCACGCGCCAATTTCCGAAACGGATATGAAGGTGATCGTCGAGTATCTATCCCGCACGTATTGAGCCCCGTTGCAGAAATAGCCGCGCTAACAGCTAATACGCCTTTTGACGAGGCTGCTGTTACTGCTCCATCGGCCCGCTGGCCTTCTTCCAGGCGTTGATGCCGCCTTCAATATGGCAGGCGGTCTTCAGGCCTGCGTCCTGCGCGGCCTGAACCGCCATCGCCGAGCGCTCGCCAAAGGCGCAATAAAAGATGATCCGCTTGCCCGTCGCTTCCGCCAGTTCATGCAGTATGCCGCCCTTACCGATGTTTTCCTGCAAATCCGCATAGGGCGCATGCAGCGCGCCGGGAATGCTTCCATGTCTTGCGCGTTCGTTTTTCTCGCGCAAATCGACAAACACCACCTCAGGGCGACCGCGAAGGGATATCGCCTCGGCCGGCATCACCGCCCACCCTTTTCGCGAAATCTCATCTTGGTGAAGCCCGACATGCATGTTGGCCGGCACTGCGACATCCATCATTTTCGGGTTCGCCAGCTTGAGGTTGTTCATAAGCTCCACATATTCCTCGACCGAACCGACTTGAAGCCGTGGATTGAACCTTCTCTCTTCCCAGATCGTCGAGACCGTGTCGCCTTTATAATCGTGCGCCGGGTAGACGAGCGTTTCGCCTGGCAATTTGAGCAGCTTATTGAAGATCGAGTCGTATTGCGCGCGAGCGTCGCCATTCTGGAAATCGGTGCGGCCGGTGCCCCGGATCAGCAGGGTGTCGCCTGTGAAGACGCGATCGTCCATCACGAACGAATAGGAATCGTCCGTATGCCCGGGCGTATAGACCGCTTCGAGGCTCAATCCTTCTATATTTATGCGCTCGCCATCCGCGATGCGCATGGATATGACGTCGGCGTGGGTTTGTTCACCCATAACCGTGATGCAGTGGGTGCGATCGCGTAGCACAGCCGAGCCCGTCACGTGGTCGGCGTGCAGATGCGTGTCAATGACCTTAACGAGATTAAGGTCGAGTTCACGAACAAGCTGAAGGTAGCGGTCAACTCTCTCCAACACGGGATCGATGATCAGGGCCTCGCCACCGTATCGGCTGGCCAGCAGATAAGTGTAGGTGGAGGAGGCGCTGTCGAAGAATTGGCGAAAAATCATGGACGCCCCTTTCCCCCTGCAACTCAAAGCAGCTGGCCAGCGGCTCCCTCAGCGCGGCTGTGGCACGATCCGAAGGTACGGCCGCGGCGCTTTCCAGCCCATTGGATAGGCTTTTTTCGCTTCTTCGTCGGATACAGAGCCCGCAATGATAACGTCCTCGCCCGGCTTCCAATTCACCGGCGTCGCGACCTTATGCTTCGCTGTCAGCTGCAGCGAGTCGATCACCCGAAGAACTTCGTCGAAGTTGCGGCCGGTTGTCATCGGGTAGACGATGATCAGCTTTATCTTCTTGTCTGGCCCGATAACGAAGACATTGCGCACGGTCTGATTATCAACAGGCGTCCGCGCGCCGGCGTCGCCGGAAGCGCTAGCTGGCAACATTCCGTAAAGCTTGGAGATGCGCAGATCCGTGTCCCCGATCATCGGATAGTTCGGCGCCGCGCCTTGCGTCTCTTCGATATCAGCGGCCCATTTCTTATGATTTTCAACAGGATCAACGCTCAGTCCGATGATCTTGACGTTGCGTCGGTCAAACTCTGGTTTGAGTTTTGCCATGTAGCCCAGCTCCGTCGTGCAGACGGGCGTGAAGTCCTTCGGATGGGAGAACAGGACCGCCCATGAGTCGCCAATCCATTCGTGGAATCTGATGCGCCCCTGCGTGGTTTCCGCTTCGAAATCCGGGGCCTGGTCACCAATCTGGAACGACATTTCGACCTCCCTCACCCAGCGATGATGTCACTCCGCCCGCGCGCGGAGGTTGTGATATGCACCAGCGACGCAACGATTGGCAGCTAGGTCTGCTTGCCCCCAAGTCAAGCTCCTGCCGATACGGTCTCGAAAACTTCGCGCATCGCGCAAGGCAGCGTCCTCGCGCTCGCCGCCTTCATGTTCGTCGCAGGCATTGGCGTGCATTTCACGGGAAGCAGCAACACGGCTTTTCTGAAAGGGCAGATGGCGCAGACCTCGCGTTGCGAGCTGGACGGCGAAAGCGCCTATCCCGACGCGCGGCGTGGCAGATCCGGCATCATCGGCAAATATATCGTGTCCTGCACGGCCTCCTCGGGTTTCGACTGGACCGATCAGTCGCAGCTTTGCCGGGAAGCGCCGGTGGCGACGAACGGCTACTGCTACGAGCCCACGGCATGGTTCGACCGCGTCGTGACGCAGGCGCATTCCTTTGTTTTTTATTTGGGGGCCCGTCTGCTCTCGTCCAGGCCTTATACGGCTACTCCTCTGTGGTCTTGCTCACCACGACGATAGCCGGTCGCTTGCGTCTCTCCGCGTTCCCTTGTTGCTCGCTTCGAGCGGTAGAGACCTGGCGCGTTTTCGGGAAAATTTCCCTTGGCTAGGCGTCAGAATTGTGGCCGTGGAACGCGATGGCGATCGTTGGCTAATTTCGGCCCCCGCGCGTGGCAGACCCAATTAAGTTAGGAAGCGCGTATCAGGCACGGCGATCATCAGGGTACCGCCGACCGTCAAAATGACCGCTATGGCCTGAGTCAATAGCCTCGTCTGAGGCAATGTCTTCTCTGCGAAGACGACGACGGTCACGGTGGCCAGCACGGCGAGATTCATCATGCCAAGCGGGAACATGATGGCGCACAGGAGCCAGCAACATCCCAGGCAATAGGCGCCGTGAATCGCGCCCATCAGCACGGCTCCTTTCACCCCGTCGCGCCAGGACGTCATAATGAAGCTGAGGGGCGTCCTACACTTGGAGAGACATATGTCCTTGATCGGGGTCAGCTGGTAGAGGCCCGCCGCAACAAGGATTGCGCCGCCGAAGCGGTTCATCGTCTCCGCCGAGAACGCCGCGCGGGATGCGAAGGCCTCGAAGGCAACCGCGCCAATGTAGGCGGCGACGCCCGACAGCAGCCAGACAATCATATATCCGCCGAGGAACGCCCAGGTCGCCACAAAGGCCTGGCCATGTCGGCACTTGCTCTCCTGCGTCTTGTGAAAGGTGAGCAACATCGGCGCGGCGGTGGGAAACATCATCGCCACAGTCATCGCCATCCACATTGCGACGAACAGCGGCGCCTGCATCCCCATGGTTGGCGAGGCCATGGGCGAACCGGGGTGGTGGTGCATCCCCGCCCCCTGCCACGCGAGCCAGGCCCAAGCCCCCGCGCAAAGCGCGATGAGCAGGCCCAGGATGACGTTTCTTTGCGCTAAAATCGGATCTATCCGGGCCTCTTCCATTTCCACAACCGCCGTTAGTTCGACCATTCGATCGGCGCGTAGTGGCCGTTTCGACCTGCATTGTTCCAGTTCATGCCGTGGTCGACATAGCTGTTGCCGTCGCGGCCGACGGCGAGGGCGATCTTCTCCGGAGCCACGGGATGGCCGCTCGTCGCCCAGATTTCGCCGCTTGGATGCAGTCCCCTCAGCGGGTCGACGGCCAGGGCGAGCACTCCGGGAATTTCGACGGAGCGCGACTTGCCGTCGATCGCATATTTGATCGCGGCCTTCTTCACGCCGAGATGGGTTCCGACCAGCGGCGCGAAGGCCGCCATCGGCCCGCCTTCGGCTCCGCCGAAGATCGCTCCGATCCCGGCGGTCTGTTCATCGCTCGCGCGCTCGTCGAGATAGACGGCGAGGGTCCAGTTGCCCTCCGCCATGGGGCCGGGCGCATGGGCTGCGAGCGCGACATTCAGGCCATCGAGCGCGACGTCGCCATAGCTGCCCGTGTCGATATGAAACGCCATTACGACGTCGCAGAATCCCTGCGTCGGCTGCTCGGCCATGGCCTTGGCCGAGAACACGCAGGGGCAGACGATGTTGCAGTTGCAATTCTCGAAATAGTCGCCGACGAGGCGCCATTTCTTCTGGGCGGTCATGTGTGTCTCCTTGCGTTCGGGGGCCGCGCGACGTTCCGTCGTCAGAACGGCTCCTTGAATGGTCTCAGATCGAGTTCATGCGTCCAGACGCTGCGCGGCTGGCGATGCAGCGTCCAATAGACGTCCGCGATGTCGTCTACGGCGAGCAGACCGTCGGTGCCCTTGGAGCGGACATATTCGGCGAAGTTGGTCGCGGCGTAGTCGCCTTGGATCACGCCGTCGATCACGACATGAGCGACATGGACGCCCTGCGGGCTGAATTCGCGTGCCAGACCCTGCGCCACGGCGCGCAATCCCGCCTTCGCCGCGCCGAAAGCGAGGAAGGGCGGACGGGCGCGCATCGAGGCCGTCGCGCCGGTAAAGAGGATCGTGCCCTTCTCGCGCGGGGCCATGCGGCGCGCCGCCTCACGGCCGACGATAAAGCCGCCGAAGGCGTTCTGGCGCCAAAGGCGCTCGAAGAGTTCCGGCGTCGTCTCCAGCGCGGAGGCGGCGACATTGCTCCCGACATTATAGGCCACGAGATCGATGGCGCCGTCCTTGTCCGCTTCGTCGAACAGGGCGGTGACGTCCGCCTCATTGGCCGCGTCGGCGACCTTGACGGAAACGGCGCCGCCGGCCGCTGTGATTTGCTCGGCCAAGACGCGCAGGCGCTGGGGCGTGCGGCCTGCGATGGTGACGCGCAGGCCTTCCCGCGCAAAACGCCGGGCCAGCGCGGCGCCGAGACCTGTCTCGGCGCCAACGCCAATCACAACCGCCGCGCCTGTGGGAGAAGCCCTTTCATTCGTCATGACGCTCTCGATTCTCCGCGGCGGCCGTTTCCTCAAGCCCGTCCGAAGAGGAGGATGAAGTTGTTCGCGGGCATGTCCACAATTCTCTTCAACGCGATGTTATGCGCGTTGGCGGCCTTCTCCAGGTCCTTCACATCCTTGAGGCCCCATTCGGCGACCTTGGGCGCGAGAATCTCCTGATCAAAGGCCGCGTTCGACTCGGTCGTATATTGGCCGCCCACCTTGAACGGACCATAGATCGCGACGAAACCGTCCTTGGTGAGGACGCGTTCGGCGACCTGGGCGATGCCGTCGCAGATGGAGACGGGCGCGACCTGGAACAGATTGACGACGAAGATCGCGTCGTAGAGGCGCTCGTCGGCGCTGGGCCATGTGTCTGGCGCGGTCAGATCGATCTTGATCGGATCGGCTATATTGCCGTTGCTATGCTCGGCGCGCTTCTTCTTGATCGCGTCGAACACCTCGACGTCATAGTCGGATGGCTGAAACGTCAGCCCGGGAAAATGCGGCGCGAAATAGTTGACGTGATTGCCGGCGCCGCTCGCGAGCTCCAGCACATTTCCGCTCTTTGGAAATATATCCTTGAACACGGTCAGAATTGGATCACGATTGCGATTTCCCGCCCAGGCGACATAGGGGCTGAGCGGATGCGGATCGATTGGCGGGCGGTCTGTGGGCACGTTGACGGTCATGGCGATCCTCCTCGTTTTTATCTTTCTCTCGGGGGCGCGTAGGGAAAAGCGGCTCCGCCTTTCCCAGCGCGTTGGCGCGAGCATGGAAACCCCTCACTCAAACCTTCTGCCTTGGAGACAAAGTCCCATGCGCGTAGTGTTGCTGTGTGAGAGACTTTCTAGGGCCCCCTGACCCAGCCGGGTCTACCTTAGCTTCCTATCGAACCGCGACCCGGTCTGTGACTTTGTCATTGAGCTAAATCAAATCGTCGTAGCCGACACTCGGCCACGTTCGAGCGCCTTAACGTTTTCGCCGAAGCGTGAAGACGAGCTGTGACGCTCCGAAAGTCTGCTCTGGGTCTTAGTGTGTGAAAACTCGGCGAAGGCTGCGCCAATGAAAAAGGGCGGTGAATTTTCGAGGCTTCGGGGCGATCAGAGGTGGGAAAATCGAAAAAAATGAGCCTAAGAGCAACCATTTTCCATTGAATTTAGTTTGGGCTTGGCGTTTTTACACTGCCAGGGTCAAAACCGGTCTATTGGCTACAGTTTTATGCGTCTCGGAGAACACGGGGTTCGACGTCGGGAAGATCGTCGAGGTCTGATGAGGAAGAACGGCGGCCTGGTATAATAGCGGCACCGCCGCTCCTCCTCGGAATCTCCGTTTGCAGCCTTCAGCCAACTCGACCCCGCCTAAGGAAACCCTCGTCGGGTCCGTCGAGCGGGCGACCTTCCACAACGAGGACAACGGCTTCCCGGTCCTGAAGGTGAAGGCCCGGGGCAAGCGAGATTTGGTCCCGGTCGTGGGGCATGTCGCCTCGATCTCCGCCGGCGACTTCATCCACGCCGTCGGCGTCTGGATCACCGACCGCGCGCACGGGCTACAACAAGAGATTGCTGGAGCCGATCGGAAACATTCCGCCGGCCGAGGCAGAAGCGCGCTACTATGCGCAAATCGAGGAGCACGCCATGGCGGCGTGACTCAAACGAAACGGCCTCCGGCAAACCCGGGGCGGTTCAACAGGAGAATATGGCCATGTCTGAGAAAGTGAAACGCTACGCCTTTCTGACCGCAGGTTTCGCGGTGATACTGTTCGCCAATTTCTACATCGGCGAAACGCCGCTTGGGTGGGCGACGCTCTTCGCAGGGCTTGGCATTTACTACTACGGCTGGCGTGGCGTTTGTCCGGCATGCCAAGCGGGCCGTTGCGGAGTCGAGTTGCCGAAGAACGTGGACGCGCGCCGTTAAGGCTCGGCCTCCCGGCGACCGCATGGCCGATCGAAGCCGCCGCCCCTTTTTTCGTGAAGAGTTGAAACCCAGACAGCGACGTATGTGATCCTCACCAGCGTTTCCTCGGGCTGAGCCGGCGCTTCTTGCGCGGAGGCTAGAAAGACAATGCCGAAGACGCAAACAACGACATCGATGGCGGCGTCACGATAGCTGAGCGCCAGCATGTCCTCGACCCTGAATTCGATATTGCCGAGGCCCTGAGCGCGCGCTTTCGCTTCGCCGAGTCGAACGAGGCGTTCAGCCAAATCAACCGCGACAACCTTTCCCTGCGGCCCAACGGCTCCGGCGGCGGGCAAGGCCGATCCGCCGCTGCCGCAGCAAACATCGAGTACTGTCTCACCTTTACGCAGGCCGAGGCTCTCGACGTTTTGCCGTCCGAACCGATGCCAGAAGGAGCTGACCGGGTGGTCAAAATAATCCGCCGCCGCGTTGTGGCGGCGGCCTTGGCTTTCGCCTCTTCCAGTTCACCCATGGGGCCTAGAGGGTGTTATGCACCTTGGATCATGAAATCTGCTGCGCGCTTGAGCATGAGACATGCGAAGGCGACGACGTGGAGTCCTGCGAGGGTCTGAGCATAGCGCTCGTAGTCTTTGACGAGCCGCCTGCATCGCGTCGCCCAGGCGAATGAACGCTCGACCACCCAGCGCTTGGGCAGCAACACGAAGCCTTTTTTGGCCTCGGCGAGTTTGACGACGCAAAGCTCGGCGCCCTGCGCCTTTGCGGCCTCGGACGCCTTTTCGCCGGTGTAGCCCTGATCGACATAAACGAGTTCGACGCTTTCGCCTGTCACATCCTGCACGGCTGCGATGAGCTTGCCGACCTCGGCGCGGTCATCGACATTCGCCGGCGTGACATGCAACGCCAGCAAATGGCCCAATGTGTCGACTGCCATGTGCAGCTTCGAGCCGCGCTTTCGCTTCGCGCCGTCATAGCCCGCTCGTGGGCCGCTCTCAGGGGTCGAGCGCAAGGTGCGGCTGTCGATGATCGCCGCCGTCGGCTCCGCCGCCCGCCCGGAAGCGACGCGCAACTGGGCGCGCAGATCCTGCGCAAGCGCCTCGAACACGCCCGCCGACAGCCAGCGCTGCGATTGCTGATACACGGCGAACCATGGCGGCAGATCGTTGGGCATGGCGCGCCAGGCGATGCCGTAGCGCAGCACGTAACGCAGGCCGTTGAACAGCTCGCGCAGCGAATGTTGACGCTGCGGCGCGCCTTCGTCCATGAGCGTCAGATAAGGCGCAACCAGCGACCATTCTTCGTCGCTGACGTCAGACGGATAAGGTTTGCGAATCGGAGACATCCGATTCTACTAAGACAATCAATCACCAAAGTACATAACACCCTCTAGCCAATTCCCTCGATGATCCGCCCGGTTCCCTCGCAGCGTTCGCAGGGCTCTTCCGTGGGTTGGCCCGTGATCCTATCGACCTGTTTGCCGGTCCCGTGGCATTCGGGGCAGACATCCTCCCCCGTGCCGGGAATGCCTGCTTCGGGATCGTCGTCAGGCGTGTGGTGGCGAAGCGGATTTTTTGACATGCGATTGCTCCGTCCGAGCTGGGTTAAGCCGCTTTGTGTTCATACCACCCGCGCGAGCGGCGGACGATATGGACGACGGAGAGCATGACCGGCACCTCGACGAGGACGCCGACGAACGTCGCCAGGGCCGCACCAGACTGGAAGCCAAACAGCGGGATTGCCGTCGCGACGGCCAGCTCGAAGAAGTTGCTCGCGCCGATCAACGCCGAAGGCCCAGCGACGCACCACTCGACGCCGAGGGCGCGGTTGAGCAGATAAGGGCGTCAATGCAACGGTCACGGCATTCTGCTTGGAGCGCTTTATAAGCCGGTCTGGATGAGCGCGATTTTCGCTCCGGCTGTGTTCGGGCTGGCGGTGCTTGCCTTCCTTCTGCTGGTGTTTTGGCGAATGCCGCCTTGGTTGGTGGTCATCCTTAGCGCAATCGCTGCTACCGCAATTGCGGTTGTTGCATAGGCCGCCATTCTCCGGGCTTTTAATGATGCGGGTGCTCGCCTCGCGCAATCATTAGATGATGTTGCTGATCGTGCATCCCGAGTGTCATTACCCCTAGCAAGCCAAGCCCCTTAAGCTTGCCGACGTCCTCCATTCCTCGCGTGAGATTAAGCTGGCGCCGCCACGCTTTTCAAGACTGCGCTGGATTGGAAGGCTCTGACGCTTCTATTGATGGCGTGCTTCCAGGACTGAAAAAACAGACAGTCGAGGCGTTTATTTGGCGCCTTGCGTTTGCGCCGCTTCAATCCGGCGACGATCGAGCCGCTCGCAAGTGGTTTGCCTGAAGCCGAAGTTCTTCGGGCCGCGCGGGAGATGGACACGTCGACGATATTCGACGTGCAGGGAATGACCTGCGGAAATTGCGTCAAGCGCGTCACCGAGGCTGTCACGCTGTATTTAAATGCAAGAATCCGGCTTCATAAATTTCAATGGCTTAGTCGTGCGTTTAATTTGATAACGTGTATCTAATTGGGTCTGCCTCACTTTTCGTGCTTTTTACCGGTTGGTGGCTTTGTGGCCGCTATTGAGCCGTATGCAAGCAAAATCAACGTGGACGATTGGGTCAGGCGTTAGAATTATGGCCGTGGAACGCGAGGGCGATCGCTGGGTGATTTCAGCCGCCGCACGGGAGATCGGCTCTTGTCCGGCGTGCGGCGCGCGATCACGACGGCGGCACAGTCGATATTCGCGCTGTCTACAGGACCTGCCGGCGCAAGGCGCGATCGTCGCATTGAGAATCCTGATGACGCGTTGGCGTTGTTCGAACGGATCGTGCGCGCGAAAGACATTTTCCGATCAGCTTCCCGGCGTCGCCGTCCGACATGCGCGTCGGACATTGCGCGTTAGCCGGCTCCTTCAGCTATTTGCGCATGGCGCCGGAGGTAAGCCGAGCGAGCGGCTGATAAACCGTCTCGGCATGCCAGCAAGCGACGACACCCTCCTCCGGCACTTGAAGAAAGGCGCGACCCGCGGCGCCGGCGACGCTCGTGTGTTGGGCATCGACGATTGGAGCTGGCGGAAGGGAGAGAGTTATGGAACTGTGATGGTGGATCTAGAACGACGTGAGGTTGTCGACGTCCTGCCCGGACGCTCGGCGGATGAAACGGCGGATTGGCTGAGCCGCCATCCAAATGTAGAGGTCGTCAGCCGGGACCGCTGCGGACTTTATGCGCAGGAAATAAGCCACGGGGCGCCACAAGCGCGCCAGGTGGCTGATCGGTTTCATCTACTGCAGAATTTGCGAGAGCGGATTGAGCACCAGTTGAGCCGCTCCGACAAGGGCCTGGCGCGCCCCTCCTTGCCCAGAGCCGAGGGCGAAGACGCTGGCTTGATTTCTTGCAGCACGCCGGGGCGTCAAGTGATCGCTGAAGACCGCTATCTCAAGCGACTTGCGCACCAACGTTCGCGACAGGCGATGTTTGAAAAGGTTCAGATTTTGAAGGCTGAGGGAAGGAACATTCGCGGCATTGCCCTGGAGATGGGCGTTAATTGGCGCACCGTCAGGAAGTGGGTGCACGCGAACGAAATCCCGGATCGCCGCGAGCGCGCGCCGACGCCAACATCTCCCCGCTATTTCCGGGATTATCTCGCGGACCGTTGGGCGAACGGATGCAGAGGTGGTAGACAACTCTTCGAGGAAATTCGGCAACGTGGCTATCGGGGCAGCCGCTCCAATATGGAGCGCCTTTTAGGAAAATGGCGAAGTGCGGAGCGCACAGCGCTCGCCCCAATCACCGCTCCCACGCCGACAGATTCACCTGTGACAACGACGGTTCCTCCACTTCGCGCCGTCGATCCCGCGACGGGTTGGGCCATTTCGCCGATCGGTGGCGCAGCGCTTTGCATAAAGCCGCGCGGGATGCTGACGGCGCGGCAAGCAGTCAAAGTCGCAGCTCTGAAGAACGCCTCACCAGATTTTGTCGCTATGCGCGCGCTCGCGATGCGATTTCGAGGCGTCCTTCATAGCAAAGATGTAAAGCGACTCGACGAATGGCTTGACGACGCTCAGCGATCGGGAATTTACGCCATGCAACGCTTCGCTTGTAAGTTGCGCGGCGACATTCACGCGGTCCGCAATGCAGTGGCGGAGCCTTGGAGCAATGGTCAAACCGAGGGACAGATCAATCGATTAAAAACGCTCAAGCGCACCATGTATGGTCGCGCAAGCGCCGAACTGCTGCGAGCGCGTATGATACCGCTATCGGCGTTTCCGCAGCACGAAAAGTGAGGCAGACCCAATTATCTCCACAAATGTCATTCTCAGGACAAAGTCACATATCTCGCCAAGCGCCGGTGGGATGATCATCGCAACCTTGAGGTCGATGTCCAGATCCGAGAGGGACGTGAAAGCGCGGGTTATCGCCAATGATTTGCGGACTCGGCCCGTTCACTCACGCGCGGAGATAGAGAATGACTCCTGAATTGACTGCTTTTGTGATGATCGTCCTGTTTGTGCTGGGATTCGTGATGGTTATCGTTGGCGGCGTCGGGTTTATGCGCGGCAATCTTGTCCTGATGGACAACCGTTCGCGCATCGCGCAAGGCAGTGTCCTCGCGCTCGCCGCCTTCATGTTCGTCGCAGGCATTGGCGTGCATTTCACGGGAAGCAGCAACACGGCTTTTCTGAAAGGGCAGATGGCGCAGACCTCGCGTTGCGAGCTGGACGGCGAAAGCGCCTATCCCGACGCGCGGCGTGGCAGATCCGGCATCATCGGCAAATATATCGTGTCCTGCATGGCCTCCTCGGGCTTCGACTGGACCGATCAGTCGCAGCTTTGCCGGGAAGCGCCGGTGGCGACGAACGGCTACTGCTACGAGCCCACGGCATGGTTCGACCGCGTTGTGACGCAGGCGCAGCTTGCCTTCAACTGAAGCCATAAACACGCTGCGCGGCTCATGGCTTGAAGCGGTCGTCGGAGAGTTTCGATGAGTCTGCGCCGCGCGCCCCGCCGCTATGTGGCCGCGCCAAAAGGCTGGACACAAATCCGCAGCTGAAGCATCAGTCTGAGAGAAATCCCATAGGCCATCTGCGCTGTCGGGTTCAAAGGCGTTTCTTTCGCTGACGGCCAGATGCCCTTGCCGCGATCGAGCCGCTTCGAGCGGCATGCTCGTCCGATGGCCAATGTTGTCACGTCGAAATCTCACCGTCTATCATTGGAGCATGAACGATGACTGGCGCTGGAAGGCGTCACAAAAAGCGGACTGGAAACAATGGTCAAGTTCTTCACGATTATCGGAGCGAATCTGATTTTGATGGGGCAGGCCGCCGCGCTGGAGCCCTATGAGAAGCACTGCGCCAAGTGCCATGCCAGCGCCGGCAGGCTTGCGCGAAAGCTGGAAGGCGCCACGGCGGAGGAGAAGGCCGCAAAGCTCGGCCGATTTCTGGAGAAGCATCAAAAACTCGACCCGGAAATCCGCTCAAAGCTCGTGGACTATCTGGCCGGCCTGCCGAGCCCTTGATTAGCGCAAGGCAAAGATCACGGCGACGGCGAGTACTGCCGCAATAATTTCCAGAGCTTGGTTACGCCGCCTTTTGTCCAACGCACCGCGTCCGGCCCCATAATCGAAACGTTCGTATAAAATACGCTCGGCGGGGACGCCGACGCCGAGCAGGGCATCGGTCGCGATCTCCATCATCGCCGCCGGCCCACAGACCAGGAAAAAGGTCTCTTTCGGCGGAACGCCGGAGAGGATATCCTCAATGTGACGGCGACTGATCGGGCCCTGTTCAAAGGCCGGCGGCGCGGCCGAGGCATCCACCACTTTCACGACGCGCAGATTAAGCCGCTGGGACAAGTTCTCGATGAGTTGCAGCCCTGCAAGCGCGTTGGGTGTGCGGCCGGCGTAGAGCAGCCGGAAGGCGCGCGCGTCGCCGTTGTCGGCGGCCTCCTCAAGCATGCCGACGAGGGGCGCGACGCCGACGCCACCAGCGATCATGACGACATGCACGCCGCCGGATGGCAGAATGAATCCGCCATGCGGCCCGTCGATGGCCACGCGGCGGCCGGGTTCGATCGCGCCAAAAGCGTTGGTGCAATCGCCCGCTTCGCGGATGATCAGACGCAGTTTCGGCAGCATCTGCGGCGACGAGGCGATTGAAAAGGGGTGGTCGTGGAAGGGCGGGCTATTTGGCGCGATGGTCAGCCACAAAAATTGACCGGAGCGAAACCGAAAGGCCCGCCGCTGCGGCGTGCGCAGGATGATTTGCCAGACATGGTCCGCCGTCGGTTCGACCGACTCGACGACCCATTCCTGTCGCCACATGCGCCAGGGCCGCACGACATAGGCGGAAAAAAGCGTCAGCAGCGCCCCGCCGCCGAGCAGCAGCCAGACCGCCTCGGGCAAAGGCGCGCTGCTGTAATCTCCGTTCGTCAGCGCGTGGTGGAGGATGAGTCCCGCGACAACGATGGCGAGCGGCCCATGCGTCGTGCGCCAGAATTCGTAGCGCACGCCGCGGCCCGTCCGCAGTAGCGCGAAACCTACGAGAACGACGAGCCCTGCAAGCGACAAGACGCCGGACAGCAGGCGGGGACGAACCAGCATCTCACTGAGCAGAAACAAGGCGCCTTGCGGCTGCTCGATGAATCTGGGCACCAGTGGCAGGAGCGGATGCACGATTGCGAACAGCAGCGCCGCGACGGCGGCAACTCGATGGAAGCCCATTGTCCGATCTATGCCGACGCGTCCGGAAAGCGTCTTCGAACGGCCCGAACTCCAGAATTGGAGAAAAAACATGGCGCCCGAGATCATGGCGACTCCGGCGCCGAGTTCGGACCAGCGGCTCTCCGGCTCGATGCCGGCCGCCCAGGCGGCGAGAAGCGGCGCCGCGGCGGCAATGAGATAGAGGATCGCGAGCGCCTTGCCCTGAATCCCAGGGTGCCGGGCGGCGGTGTGGTCGGATGGAGTCATCGTGTTCCTCAGCGGGTGTCCGCGAGCTGAGCCGATTTGGGCCAAACGAATTCGGAAAAACTCCGACGCAGACAGTCAATTCCGCCCCTTTCTGAATCAATTGCAGGCTGGGGCCGCATGCGATTTGGCGACGCTTCAAGACCATGGATTTGGGCTTCGATGAAGTCTCGCTCGCTCAAAGTGAAGCCGAGGCCCTCGCAATCTGTCAAACATCCTGATCTCATCTGGCGCTGCGCGGTAAGAATAGGCGGGCGCCCGGCGACCCGCTAGCTGATCCTTGGGTGTCCAAGCGACGGCGCCTGCGTCTTCGACGAAGCCCGCGTGCGCCCGCGCAGCTTATCAGATTTGGATCTGGGAAGCCTGTGTCGAGCAGACGTCGGACGCGTTCGGCCATCGTGACGTCGAGCAGGGTTATTACCGCCTTGTCGCGCGGTCGAATAGCTGGCACACTCGTGCGTCGGCGAAGTCGAGACCGGTCATCGGGGCTTACCATCGCGGTCCTATCAAGCGCACCGGTTTATTCGGCCTCGGAGAGACTTTCGATCGTCTGTTGATCACTCACAATCCAGCACTGCAGCGAATGGATCATCTATCTGACAGTTACGAAATCGGCTCTGGCAACTGCGCTGACCTGATGCGCAATCGGCGAGGATGCGTCAGCGCTGCGCGTCACCATACCGCCGGGCGGCGACCCCTTGCAGAGAGTCCCCCAAGGGCTATTGTATCGGCGCTCGTTGACACCGGCTAACCATGAATGCGCAACAAGAATTCTCAGAACGCCTAAAAAGCGCCAAGTTATCGGCGACGAGGTCGTTCTTGCGCGCACCCATGAGCCGCTCTCGCGGCTAATTCCTTGTCAGGCCGAGCGCTGCAGAGTCGACCAGCCAAAGGACACCCCAGGAGAAGTTCTCGTAGCTTCCAAGAACTCATTGACGTGAAAGGCATCACAATCACCGCGTCGATCACTAACGAGTCGGTGGACGAACTCGGCGCGCGTCGGCGGCAAGGCCAAGGCTATCATCAAGTCTTCCGAGGTGATTGTCGGAGTTGATTAACAGCCACCAAGGGATCGGCCGGCCGCTGAGAGATAGTGAGCCTGGAGCTTGGTTTTACTTCAAGCCCTCGGCGGCCGGGCTTGCGCGCGCGCTCACAGCGCCGCCCCCTACTAAACGAAAGGGCCCGCCGATCAGCGCGCGCATCCAGGAAAGCCAGAAACTCGCTTCCGCGATCTGCGACGCTAATTTAGCGTCTCTCCACGAAGACCGATCTCCGTCGGGAAGGGCGGCAGCTGCCCGTAGGTTGCGGCGGCTGTAAGCGCTCCCGCGGCGATTTCGCCCATTCGATCGAGAAGATCAACCGACCGAGCGACCGGACTCGGTCGAGTACTCGTCAAGTCTACAATCTCCGTCAGCGCCTCGGTGAGGATTGCGAGTTGAGCAGCGGCGTCGTTCGTCATAAGCGACCCCTCAGAACTCTTACTCTTTTAAGTATGGGGCAAAACCAGCGTCCCCATGCAACAATATACTACATTTATCCTCAACAAATGGGGAATGGGAGCAAACGCGATGCGAAGGCGTGACTCGTAGAACCGAAAGCTCGCAGCCCACACGAACGCTCCAGACGCCTTCAGGTTTCCGTCTCGTAAGGAAGGTTGTTCGACGCACTTGATCGTCAGGCTGCGAGGCCTCCCTCGTCTTGCTTTCCGCCCCTCGCTACGATGATGAGAGCGTCATCGGCGAGCGGCCGCTGCAGCCGGAGCGCCTCCTCAGCGGGCGCGGTCATCCAGTACTCAATTTCCTCCCGCGTCGTCAGGATCACAGGCATCGCCTTCGGATGAATCGCGCCGACGACCTTGTTGGCTTCCGTCGTCNGAAACGCGAAGAGGTCGTTGGTCGTCTCGCCCTCCTTCACTTTGCGCACGGAGGTCCACCGAGTCCAAATTCCGGCGAAGAACGCGAGTGGCCGCGTCTCGTCGAGGGCGAACCAGACCGTCGGATGCGTGCCGTCGGGGAGCGCCTCGTTTTCTGAGAAGCTGGTGAAGGGCACGATGCAGCGGTTCTCGAGCCCGAGCCAACGCCGCCAATGCGGAGACTTGACGTTGCGGACGTTGGTGACGCCGGAATCGCACTTCCTCCCCTTCAACGCGAAGACAGGTGAAGGCATCCCCCAGCGCGCCAGCGTCAATTCGCGTCCCTCAGGACCGTTTCGGACAATCGGCGCGGCGCAATCGGGAAAGACCGCGGGGAAGGACGGCAGATTGCCGGTCCCATCGTGCATCGCGCGGGCCATCTCGCGGATCGCTTGTTGCCCCTTGGTCATTGAGTACAGGTTGCACATGGGGCCTTCCCCTTATCGCCACATGGCGCGCATTCTGGCGCCGACATCGACGCGCATCTGTCTGGCGCCCTGCCGCTCTCCCGAAGCGGCCGAAGCCCGTGGCCACGTCACGCATTCGAAATGGCCCAGCAAAGCTTTTGGGATGAAGCGAGTTCGCGACGCGTAGACGTGGCGATCGCCTTGCGGGTGCTGTCCATGGGTGAAAAAGCGCTGTGGTGTGATGAGATGCAGACTGTCCTTCGCCCGCGTCATGGCGACATAGAGCAGCCGCCGCTCCTCTTCGATTTCGGCCGTCGATCCGGCGCCGAGGTCCGAGGGGATGCAGCCGTCGACGGCGTTGAGGACGAAAACCGATTTCCATTCCTGTCCCTTAGCCGAATGGATGGTGGACAGGATCAGATAATCCTCGTCGAGAAGCGGCGCGCCGGCCTGGTCGCTGGTGGCGTCCGGCGGGTCGAGCGTCAATTCGGTGAGGAAGCGCTCGCGCGACGGGTAACCTGCCGCCATCTGTTCGAGTTGCAGGAGGTCGGCCAGGCGCGTCGCCGCATCTTCGTGAATGCGCTCGAGATGCGGTTCGTACCAGCGGCGCGCGCCTGCGATTTCCGCCGGCCAGCCGGCCTTGCCCGTGCGCAAATGCTGGAGGGTTTCGACAAACCCAGTCCAAGCATCGCCCGAGCGCGGCGGCGCGGGGATATCCGAGAGAGAGGACAAGGGGTCAGGCTGCTCCGCCATCAGGTCGAGGACGCGTTGCGCCGACGCCGGACCGACGCCCGGCAGAAGCTGCATGAGGCGAAAGCCGGCGACGCGGTCGCGCGGATTCTGCGCAAACCGCAGCAGGGCGAGCATGTCCTTGACGTGGGCGCTGTCGAGGAATTTTAGCCCGCCGAACTTGACGAAGGGGATGTTGCGGCGGGTCAGCTCCAGTTCGAGCGGACCGCTATGATGAGAGGCGCGGAACAGCACTGCCTGTTGTTTCAGGCGCGCGCCGATCTCCCGGTCCTCCAAGACGCGCTCGACGACGTAGCGGGCCTGGTCGGCCTCGTCGGGCACGGTGATGAGCCGAGGCTTTTCCACTGATTGGCGTTCCGTCCAGAGGTTCTTGGTGAAACGCTCGCTCGCGAGTTCGATCACACAGTTCGCGGCGGCGAGGATCGGTTGCGTCGAGCGATAGTTACGGTCGAGCGTGACGATGTCGGCGGGAGGGGTGAAGGCGTTGGGAAAATCGAGGATGTTGCGCACGGTCGCGGCGCGGAAGGAATAGATCGACTGAGCGTCGTCGCCCACGACGGTGAGGCCGCGCCCGCCGGGCTTCATCGCCAGCAGGATCGAGGACTGGAGGCGGTTCGTGTCCTGATATTCGTCGACAAGGACGTGATCGAACCTTCCGCCAATGTCCTCCGCGAGCGCGGGCTCGCCCAGGGTCTGCGCCCAATAGAGCAGTAAATCGTCGTAATCGAGAACGTTCTGCGTCTGCTTGGCCTCGACATAGGCTGCGAACAACTCGCGCAGCTGAGCTCTCCAGCCGGCGCACCAAGGAAAGAAACTTTCGAGAACGTCGTCGAGCGGCAACTCCTCGTTGACGGCGCGGGAATAGATGGCAAGGCAAGTTCCCTTGGTTGGGAAGCGGCTCTCCGTCTTCGAGAAGCCCAGCTCGTGCCGGACAAGGTTCATGAGATCGGCGGCATCCTCCCGATCGTGGATTGTGAAATCGGCGTTAAGCCCGATCCCGCCGGCGTACTCGCGCAACAGGCGAGCGCCGACCCCGTGAAACGTCCCCGCCCAGGCGAGTCCGTTGGTCAGGATCCCGGCGCTGGCTCCCAACGCCTCTGCGCAGATGCGCTCGACGCGCCGCGTCATCTCGGCCGCCGCCCGGCGGGAGAAGGTCATCAGCAGGATGCGACGCGGATCGGCGCCGTTGACGATCAGATGCGCGACGCGATGGGCGAGCGTGTTGGTCTTGCCTGACCCGGCCCCTGCGATGACGAGGAGCGGCCCGCCCGGCGCACACCTCTTTTCCCAGACGCCGTGTTCGACGGCCTGCCGCTGTTCTGGGTTGAGTTTTTCGAGGTAGGCCACGGGCGGCGCTCGCGAATCGCGGGGGAGGGCAGGGGGCTGAGTGAACCACAATTCGCGTTTTGTTCGCAACGCCTCTACACTGTGAAAATGCACCCCATGCGGCCTCGGCTTGATCGACGCGCCGGTTGTGGTCTTGATGAGACTGCTAAGCGCCGGGAATCGAGAGTAGCGGCATGACCTCCACGCTGTCGCCGGGAAAGATCGCGAAGTGTGGGTGATTTTCGAACATTTGGGCCGCTTCTTCGGGAGACGCGGCGCGCACGACCGTGAACGCGCCGAGCGCGTTGCTAATGTCCTCGATGCCGGTCAGGGAAACCTTCTTCGTCTTGCCGAGCGGGCCGCCCATCGTGACGATGTCGGCCTTGTGTTTTTCCGCCCAGGCATGCCAGGCAGCGATGCCTTCCTGTTCCCGCTTGTGTCGGTCGGCCTCGGGCAAGGCCATCCAAGCGCCCATTTTGGCACTCTCTTTGCCGCCAAGGAATATCGCGAGATAGGTGCCGGTCGGGTTCATAATGCTTGCTCCTTCGTGGTCGGGGGGAAGTTGGTTGCATCCTCGAGCCGTCGCGCACGACGCCATGCAGCGCGAAACATCTCGCCTTTCCTGCAAGAGATATGCGAGCCGTCCTGCTCTGTGGAAACGAGGCGCTCAAAGCCCGAGGAATGGAAGCGCAGGCGCCAGCGCCGCGGCAAAGTCGCGAAGGAATTTTGCGACATGCGCCCGCTCGGTGATCGTCAGAAGTCCCGCCTTATCGGCTCGCGTGAACGGGACATTCTCAGCGTCCAATTTTGCAAATGTTCCAGCGGGCAGAGAAGGGAATTCTATTTCGACGCCGCCGGAAGCCAGCAGCTTTTCGCGAGTCTTGCCACCTTTTGCCAAGCCTTTGGCATCGGTGAAGCCGTACCAGAAGGGGAAGTCGCTCGGCGGCCTTCCGTGTTTGAGATTGATGACGGCAACATGGTCGGCCCTGTCGCCGATCAGGCTGAGCCAACGTGCGACGGATTGCGCCGCGCCCACGTCAGGGGAAATAACATGGAAAACCGTCAATTTGTAGCTGTGCGCTTCGAAGGCATCGAGAAGGCCGTCGAGCCCTTCGCCGCCATCGACGATCCGTGTGAGGTCAGCCAGGAGGCCGCCCGCGAGATCATGAACGTAGAGCTTTTCGCCTGACTCGATGGAGTCGAGGAGTATGTTGCGTTCGTCATCGGCCCGACCGTTGTAGTAACCGATCCCTTCCACCGGATTTTGGACGCGCTCGATTGCGCCATTGGCGTCCCTGGTGCCGAGGACCCGCGCCGTTGCGCCTACACTGCCATCGGCATCATAAGCCGCGACTCGCTTTCCTCTGGTACGAAGATAATCGACCAGCGTCCGCGTGAACACTGATTTGCCCACACCTCCCTTCTCATTGGCGACGAGAGCCACGCGCTTGAACGCGGGAGGTAAGGCGGCAGCCCGAGGGCGGGCTTTGAGTTCGGCAGCAGTTGTCGCCATGTCCGAGAGTCCTTTCCCGTCAGGGATGATCGCGGGAATTAGCGGGGACGCTAATTCCCCCTCGTTAGACATCGTAATCGAATCGATGCCCGAGAACGTCCTTCGCAGACCTTCGATTTTGTGCCAGAGGCTTCGTCGACAATAGCGAAGGCGACGTCACCATCTTTGCCGTCGCATCGGTAGTCCTCGAACCAGATTTGACGGTGATCGCCTTTGTTTCCGTTGCAACGACCGTTTTGTTCTTCTTGCGGCGACGGGTTGTCAGAGCGCGAGCCTCTTTGATGTACTTGACTAACGTGGCGGCGGCGATGGTGAAGCCATTTTCGCGCATGATATCGGCGAGTTCCGTGCTGGTATATCCCTTTGCGCGGAAAGCGAGCAGATCCGGGAGCAATTGGACGACTGCGGCTTTCAGAGGACTGCGGGAGCGTGTGCTTTTCCTCGGCGGCGCCGAGCGCAACGCCGATCGCACTGCGGACACCCTATCAGTGGGCGCCTTGCTCGCTTCGCCCTTTTTATTCCCCATGGCGCCGCCCTTTTTAGATTCACCTTTGCACTGTCACCCGTTCCAGCCTCAATTTGATTCCACCCTAACGACCAGCTTTGTTGAACATTGTTTCAACCGAATCAGAGCATTACACTACGACAGCTTCATTCCGCTTTGCGACAAGATCGGGGCATCTGTGATGACTGAGGTGTTTTTCAGGAAGGGACGCAATTTTCCGTGATGTCTTGGGGGCGCGGATTTGGCATACGCATCGGTCACACCTCCGTTATTGTCGCTCGACCGACTCCTGCACGGCATGGCGCGCTTCCGAGTCTTGATGGTGCTATGTGAGCAATTCCCGACGAAGGGCGAGGGCAACGGCGTGCGGCAGCGTTAATGCGCCGAGTTTCTTCCGGCAATTATCCAGATGAAACTTCACCACGCGCGGGGTGACGGCCAAAATGTGTGTTGTCTTGCCTGCACGCGGCGTTCTTGTGTCGCGTCCACTCCGGTTTGAAGGCGAGCTGAGGAATTTTACGGTTGTCCGCCCAACAGGCTGCGATCCGCTCCGCGCCCTTCGGCCCGGCTCCGTAGATTAGAACCATGCCCGGGTGCTTCGCGCGTGCCTTATCGAACGCATCCCAAATCCGTTGATGATCCTTGCAGTCCGCACCGCCGGCGAACGCGACGCGAGGGCCAGGTGGCAAAAGCACCTGCGTCTCGGCGAGCTTTTTGGCGTTAAGAAATCCCGGCTGTCGATCATCGCCCCCGTCAGGGCGCGGTGATTAACCTGCGATCCCGAGCGTGGACGCCAGGAGGAACCGGACTCGGCCGCGTAGAGCTCTGCGAGATGGTCCCGGTGGATCGAAGAGTCTGCGCCCGCCGTTGGCGCGGCCGGTCGAGGTCGATTCGCATCGGAGGAAGGGCTCGCGTTTTTGCGCTACTATATCGCTCATGGAAGGTAAGCGAGAGATGGGTGTTGGACTCCCGGCGAACCGAATCCCCCATTGGCGCTTCGAGCGTGGAGCAGATGAGAAACCTGGTAAGCGGGTAGCGTCATGCCCAACGAGCTTCAGCTCGGAGGTGGATATGACCGCAATCGCTAAAAGAGCCGTCGTGTCGCCGAAAACGGAATGCGGACGGTGATGAAAAGACCTAGCCACGCATCCTTATGCCGCGCCAGCGGCTGACATTCTGACCGAACTGATAAGTGACTTGAATCAGCGACCGTGCCAATTTGGGATGAGCGGCACGCCAAGCGAACGAAATTAGAGCTGGCCTCGGTTGTCTGGACAGCCCCCCGCGGATTTTGAGTGGATCTCTGCCGGGGTTTGCTGAACGCGGGGCGTCTCGATTTTGTCGCGGCGGCGGGAGGGCGTAGCCCGACCAGAGCTGCGACAAAATCGACGGCGACGGTCATGCGGCCATCGCCGTTTTCTGTTGGCCGAAGTAGGCCTCGTCGGGCGTGCGCCCGTCAAGGCTCGAATGCGGGCGCCGCTCGTTGTAAAAGGCCAGATACCGGCCGATCGAGGCACGGGCCTCGGACACGCTGTCGTAGGCGCGCAAATAGACCTCCTCGTATTTCACACTGCGCCACAGCCGCTCGACAAAGACATTGTCTCGCCAAGCGCCTTTCCCGTCCATGCTGATCGAGACCTTCGCATCGATAAGCACCCCGGTGAAGTCGAGACTGGTGAACTGGCTGCCCTGATCCGTGTTGAAAATCTCCGGCTTGTCGTGTTTCGCCAGCGCCTCTTTCAAGGCGTCGACGCAGATCTCCGCTTCCATCGTGATCGACACGCGATGCGAAAGAACGCGCCGCGTGAAGACGTCGACGACCGCCACGAGATAGACGAAGCCGCGCCGCATCGGGATGTAGCTGATGTCCGTCGCCCAGACCTGGTTTGGTCGTTCGATCTTCACCCCGCGCAGCAGATACGGATAAACCTTGTGTCCCGGCGCGGGCTTGCTCGTGTTCGGCCGCCGATAGATCGCCTCGATCCCCATCCGCTTCATCAGCGTCGTGACATGCCGGCGGCCCACGGCGACGCCCTCGCGCCGCAGCAGATCGCGCAGCATCCGCGCGCCCGCAAAGGGATGTTCGAGATGCAACTCGTCAATGCGGCGCATCAGCTTCAGATCCTCGGCCGAAACCGGCCGCGGCTTGTAGTAGACGGAGCTGCGGGCAACCCCCAGCGCCTTCGCCTGCCGGGCGATTGGAAGATCATGATCGCGGTCGATCATCTTTTTGCGCTCAGCAATCCCGCTTTTGTGAGCGCGCCGGACAAAAAATCGTTCTCCAGCGTCAGTTCGCCGATCTTCGCGTGAAGCCCCTTCAAGTCAACGGCGGCTTCCTTTGGCTCCGTCTTCTCCTGCCCGAAAACGCCGGCCGCGCCTTCAAGCAACTGACTTTTCCACGTCGTGATCTGGTTCGGGTGGACGTCGAATTGCTGCGCCAGCTCGGCCAGCGTCTTCTCGCCCTTGATCGCGGCCAAAGCCACTTTTGCCTTTAAGGCCGGAGAATGCGTCCGGCGGCTCCGTTTCGTCATCGAATGCTCCTGATTCGCAGCAAGAATCCTTGCCGCTGTCAGGCAGAAAATCCACTCAAGCTACTGTCCGAATTTCCGGGGCCAGCTCTATTAGTCCGAATCGTGGATCTTCCATTAGCCATATTCAAAGGTTGAAAAAGGATTATGGAAATGGCACGAGACGATTCGCTGCCTTCTCAGTCGGAATGGATCAGTTTTGATGCGCAAGCCTGTTCGTTCATTCATTCGCGAATACAAAAGCCGCTCGTCTCGGTTCATCATCTCGAGGGAGATGATCGAAGGCGTTTCCGGGTCTCCAGAAAAGGCCTCGGTAAATATCGACAGCACGAAATATTTTCCTCAAAGTAGCTCGTCAAAGGCGGCTTTTGATGCGGCGAATGCGATATTTCAGACGAGCCTCAGCAGTGATACCCCGGCGAAACCTGAGATTGCGTCGGAGATAGTGACTGGCCGTGTGCTTCCTTGTCTTCGTCAAGATATCAGTCATTCAGATGAAACCGTGGCGGACAAGGGACCGGCACGAACACGTGCCGCGAAGGGCGGCGCCACAGAAGCAGCCCGTCAAAAACCTGATCGCAGCAAACCAATTGCGCCAAAACCCACGACCGCAGAGATGACAAGCGATATAGCGCCAACGCTCGAAAACAGGTCGGGGGTCGTTGAAGAGATTGGGACCCATCAAAAATCGCGTTTAGCGAGGCGGAAATGGCCCCGAAAGAAAGAGCTTGGTCCCGGTCAGAAGTGGAAGCGACGCCTGACAATCTATGCGCGCTGAGGACGATGTCACGTTAACCGGTGGGTAGGGTGGGATGGGCCCATGACGGCGCCATGAACCCGTCGCCCCTGAGCACAAGGCCCTCGCTTCGCGCCGCAGATCATCGCCCACGCCGTCTGGCTCTATTTCCCGTTCCCGGTCAGCCTGCGCCTCGCCTTGGATCGCTGAACGCGAAGATCGGGTCGCCTGCCTTAAACTTATTGGCGCGTACGCCAACCGACACGACCTCGCCGGCAATGTCCGACCCGAGCACATAGGGAAAGCGCAAGCGGACGAAGAGCCGCAATTGCCCTTGGCGGATTTTCCAATGCAAGTGGTATACGGCGGCCGCGCGCGCCTGCATGAGCATCTCTTCGTCGCCGGGACGTGGGTCGGGCTAGTCGCTCAGCCTCAGATCCGCTTCGCCGTAGCCGTCTATAGCAACCGTTTTCATCCTCGAACTCCTTCGCTGGCGCGCCGTCGTTCCGTCTCGCCTGCCTTTGCAGCTCAAAGGCGGTGCGCCTCGGTTTCGACCAGCATCTGTTGCAGCCATTCCATATAGGGGGTGCCGCCGGTTCCTCGCGGATCATCAGTCCAGCGGCTGATGTATTCTTCGGCCCAGCGGTAATGGACACGGCGAAAGGCCGCCATCGCGTCGAGGATGGCGTTGAAGGGTTCCGTGACAGCGGCACTGCGAATGTCGGGCATGGCTGCGACCTCCTCGATCAGCGCCCGATGCTCGGCCGGCATGTAGTTGCGCATATCGTCGAGGTGATCCGTGAGAGCGTGCGCCGGTGGGGAATTTTCATGAAGGCGATCAACGTCGGCATGATGCTGCTTTGCGCCCCGGTTTCGCCCCGAAACTGCATGGGGGCGTGGTCGACGCCCTCGTAGGTCACGTTTTCGAAGAAGCGGATGTAGGGCCGGAAGGTCCTGTAGTAGAGCGTGGCGTCCATGTGCTCGGGAATGCGCTTGAGCACATCGACCTGTCGATCGACGGCGTTTGCGATGCGCCACACTTCGGCGCTGAGATCCGCGCCCGGCTTATCCGCCAGCCGCTGCTTGATCGTGGCGATCGCGCAGAGGATCTCGGCTGCAATCGCCTCGATCTCGACATGGACGAGGATGAACCAACGCTCGTCGTACAGGTGGACGAAATTCTGGATGGTGTCGATGTTGCCAAGCTCGATCGGGCCGTCCTTGCGGAACCGTTTCCAATTGTACAGCGCATAGCCGTCATAGCTCAGGATTGGCGGGCGCCCGAGCAGCCTCGCCACGTCAACAAGAGGTCCGGCAAGGTTGTGGGGGAGAGTCGTCGCCGGCTCCTCGCCGACCTGGTTGACATAGGCGGAAGCGAGGAAGCAGACCCGCAAGTAGTAGAGACGAAGCTGCGGCAGCGTCTCTGCGGAAAGGGGGTCTTCCCACTTCGGAATATCCAGGGCGCGCGCATACGCCCGAAAGCCCCTGTCGTAAAGCAGGCTCGGCAGGTCGCGCCCGATCTCGTCCAGCGCGGCGTAGGGCGAGCCCGAAGGGAACGCAGCGAGTGGATCGACGTCCGGGAGGAAGCCGCGTCTGGAATATATCGGCCTCAGCAGTTCGCTGCCTTGGGACAGGGCGACTGGCATGTCACTGCGCTCTTCTGGCGATGTCGACGAGCGCAATCGCGTTGACCCCACTGCACGCGAGCGCGAGGCCGCCGTCGGGCGTCGGCGCCATGTTGCGGACCACGCCGCCGCCCGAGGGTATCGGCCACCGCTCGAATGTCTGGCTTTTAGGATCGAAGCGCGTCAGCATGTTCGGCGAGGCTACCGACTCTACGTACCAAATGACGTCGTCGACGACAGCGATCGCGTAGGGGCCGGAGTCTCGCCCGCCTGGCGACGGCCACTCCGAGACCTCGCTGGTCTTCGGGTCCAAGCGGCCGAGATATCCTCTGGCGTAGTCCGTGTACCAAATGGCGTCGTCGCTCGTCGCCGCGATCCGCCGCGGGCGCGCGTCGGGGTTCGAGAGGGTGAATTCCTTAATCTTCATCGTCGCGGGATCGGCGAGCGCGATTTTATTCGAGCCGAACTCGGCGAAGAAGGGAACCCCTTTGGAGTTTACCAACAAGCCATAGGGAAGCGAATGGGCGGTCGGCGACGGGATGAGTTTAATGTCGCCCGCCGCGGGATCGAGACGGCCGAGCATGTTCCCGCCGATGACGGTGAACCACAGGTTCCCCTTCTGGTCGAAGACGGGGGTGTGGGGATCTCGGGCGGCCGGGTCGGGAAGCTTAAATTCGCGAACGTCCCCGGTCGTGGGGTCAAGCTTGCCTATGTAGCCCTTGAAGCTTGCTGTGAACCAGATTGCGCCATTCGCGTCAGCGACCAGTCCATGCGGCCCCGAGTCAGGCGTTTTCAAATGGTATTCCCGGAACTGCCCGGTTCTAGGATCGAGCCGCCCGAGAAGATTGGCCATTTGGCCGGTGTACCAGATCGCTCCATCGCTCGTCACAAACGGATCGTGCGGGTGCGCTGCCCGCGTGGGCGTTCGCCATTCCTTGATATCGACGCGAACGTCGTCGCCCGCCGCGCGAGCGGTCGCGCTATCGGGAGCCTCTGGTTTGGCGTTTGTCGCGGTCGTATGGAGGCGAGGCCAGCGATCGGCGTCGCAACTCGACGTACCCCAAGTCAGGCATGCCAGTTCGACAGGCGGAAGGCTCGCGACTTCCGGCGGCGAATAGGCGGCCGAGGGGGTTACGAAGGCGTTAGCAGCGAAAACCAAGCTTGGGAGGGAGAGCATGTTCGCGTCCGTACCAGTTGCCTCCCGCAATTAGCGCTCGCGTGGCTCGTATCAATTTGGGCCGAAATGCCGTCGCTCAGTCTCAAAGTCGAGGGACGGCCGGGTCGCCTCTGGCATGCGCCGGCTGCATGATGGAGACACGAACGAGAGCAAGTCTCGCCGATAGAGCAGCGCTGCCCCAGAGCCATTCCGAGAAGACGGATCTCGGACGGAAAGGCCGGCAACCGCCCGTAGGCCGCCGTGGCGCTCTCGCAGAGATTTCGCCCATTCGATCGACGGCTGAAACCGCTCCAAATGCACAGGGCTTCTGTCAGCAATCGCGTGACTGCTTGGCAAAAATGCTGTAGCGAACGATTCGTCTATGAAAATACTGGGGTGCACAATGGCAAGAAGAACGACTGCGAAGAAGACTGCGCGTAAAGGCGCCACGAAGAAAGCCGCTCGCAAAGGCCCGGCGAAGAAAGTCGCTCGGAAAGCCACTGCGAAGGCTGCTGTCAAAAAAGCCACGCGCAAAGCGCCGGCAAAGAAGCGGACCCGGAACCCCCTCGCAACGGCGACCACCGCCCATCAGGTGGCCGAAAAGAAGCTCACTGTCGCCAAAAAGGCTTATGATCGCGCTGTCGTCGCCGAGGCGCGCGCCGCCGAGAAACTCAAGAAAGTAAATGAGAAGATTGCGCAAAAAGCCGTAAAGCAGCGGCCTTGAACGGCGTCTGGTGATTCTGAGACGTAAGGACTTTAGCTACGGCAAAAGCGAAATTCGCCAAGGTGATTGCAGAGCCCACCGCGAGGTGGGCTTTCTCCCGAAGCGCAAGCGTAGGGCAGGCAAAAGAGGTAGGCGGGAAGTGAGCCGCTTCTGGCGACATCGCTGCTCTTTCGCTCGAGGGAAAGTCACTGGAGCTTATGTTCGACGGCTACGGCCTGACGACCGCAAATATCCTCTACCATCTTCCCGACTACCCGCGATCGTTCAATGTTATATCTGGCAGGAATACGACCTACATCCGCATTTCCCGGAACTGCACAAATTTCTCGACTTCTGGACCAGGAGTCTGGAAGGCAAGCTTCACTCGGTGCGGGTGGCGCACGCTGGGCTTATTCGCCCTGCGGAAATTTCAGTCATGGGCGACGAATTCAAACTACACTGAAGGTATCGCCGGCAAGAGCAAAATGTTTTCGGCGGCGGTCTTTCCCTCGAACCTCGCCGCAAACGTCACGCGGGAATTGCTCTCAAGGAGTACGAGCACGGGCCGCGCGCACTTGCAGAGGATGAGGTCGCCGTCCCAATGGCCGCACTCGGTTTTGGCGTCGATATTCTCGGGCCGTACATGGATGGAGACGCGATCCCTTATGCTGCGTGCACAACACTGGAAGCCGCCTAAGCGGCTTCCTCCTGAGGTTTGCGGCTGAACGCCAAAATATAGTCCGTCGCGGCGCTGGCGGCCGCGGCGGCGGCGAAGATCGCTTTCTTGTCGTTTTTCAGGATCGTGAGATATTGCGCCATATACTGCGCGTGATCGGGACGGGGATCATTGGCAATTCCGAGTTCCGCGCAAAGGAACGCTGCCGACAATTCAGCGATCAGCTCTTCGAACGCATAGGCTCGATCGGCGAAGCGTTTGCCCTTTTCGCGATTGAGGCGGCTCTCGGCGCCCGGCATAATGGGACAGCTCATGAAGGATGGTCGAATAATAGGCTTCCTGCGCAGTACTGGTCTCGGTTCCGAAGAAGGCTCTTTCGTCGGGGATGCTGATGCAGTCGGTTAGCCGGTTGTAGCAGGCGCGGGAGCCGCCATATTCGATCCGCGCGCCCGTCGCGGCAATCGCATGGTCCACGCTGGCGATGCGTTCGAAAAGCGGGCGCTCGGGCAACGTCGGGGCGTCCGACGGGTAGCCCTCGACCTGAGAAGCATTGAAAACCCAACTGGCCCGCGCAAAGGGGATCGTCTTGCCGCCCTCTTCGCCGTCAACGCCGGATTCTTCGCGCGTATCGACTGCCAAGTTTTTGTAGAACACAATCGGCGTGCCCTTCTCACCTTTGCGAACGTTGGCGCCGCGCTCCTGCCATTGCTTGAACGTCGCCCACTTGTGCGACTCGTAGCCCAAGGCCTGCGTCGTAATCCACAGGGACAGAATATTGACGCCTCGATAGGCCCGACCTGTGGTTTCATTTGTCGGGGCTCTGGTGCTGGCC
Source organism: Methylocystis sp. ATCC 49242 (assembly GCF_000188155.2). NCBI lineage: Bacteria > Pseudomonadati > Pseudomonadota > Alphaproteobacteria > Hyphomicrobiales > Methylocystaceae > Methylocystis > Methylocystis sp. ATCC 49242. The sequence continues at coordinate 64,007 of NZ_KE124772.1, read as the reverse complement.
GCGCGATGCCAAGGCAGCTTGAATTCTCCCGCGCCGGCCTCGATGGCGGAGACAATGCAGTTTGTGATTTCTTGGTGAATGTCGAAACGGTTTTTCATGGGTCTCTCTCCGTTGCGAGGCGGTCGCCCCGTGAGAGCCCGTGAGCCGGGGCGCCGGCGAGCGCACCCAAAGGGCGGCGTTAGCCGAGGGCTTGTCCCTTGCGCTTGTCAGCCGGCGTTTCGGCTAGGGCTTCTCTCTCCGGGGCTCCCGCCAACGGGAGCGAGCAAGAGAAAGACGCGACACAAGGAGTGAAACCAGGGGATAGGCTCGATAGCCATGATGGTCGTGGCGATAGCCGCCATGACGCTCGTTCGCGCGCTCCGACGGAATGAGCTCGGGTCGCTCGCTTCCCTTATGATTGTCGTCTTGTGGATCGCGGTCGCCGGCGGCGCGACGGCGATAGACATGATGCACTGGCGGTATATGTGCGTACACGTCCAATCGAACAGGGCAGGGCGTTTAGGTCGGGTTTGAACAAGCCCAGTCGACCTAACGAGGCTTCTTATCCTGCGTGGACGCAGCGGCGGCAGAGGAGGGGCCTGCGGGCTTTGGCGCTTTGTAATTCTATCGATGATGGTTCGCTACGCCAGCGGCAGGAAAAAGCGCCCGCATCCCTTCAAGAGTCTTCGTCGCCATCGTGTCCGACGGACGCGGCCCCGCCAAGAGCGTCATACCGCCTGGACGCAAGCCATTGGAGGCGCAACGCCTGGGTCTGTAACACGCGCCGTAAGCCTCCTTGCACCTTCCTTTCAGAGATCACCTGCGCGAGACGCGAAATTATGAGCGCTCGCCGTGCGATTCTGAAGTCAGGATGAGATCGGATTTCATATACGTGCTCCGAAACGATCCTCCCCCGAAGTGATGGCGGGGCGTCCACGACCAGTGAACCAAGAGGGGGATCCTTCTCATTCAAGATGGCTTTGAATTCAGACTGCTCTATTGCGCGTTGCGTGATTAGGCGCTCGAGGGCGTCGAGATGCTGCCGGGCGCCGACGTCGGCGCGGCTGGTGTCTTGAAATTGCGGCAAGGGCCACACCTCGATTTCGAGAACTTCGAAAGGATCGAGTACGGACATCGCAACAGCGTCAGTGCGCTGGTTCGTCAGATGACGGCGGATCCGGGTCCGCAACATCTCATTGGTCTGCCCGACATAAATGGGTTCACTGTCATAATCGAAGAACGCGTAGACGCCCCATTTGTAGTGTCCGACCTTTGGCGTTTGTCCCGCCCCGTCGTCAAAAGGGGCATCGAGAAACTTAGTCAAATTTTCCCGCAAGTCCTCCGTTTCAAACGGAGGAAAATTCACATAGTCCGGATTTCGTGGCGCCCGGCGATCGGTGTCTTTACCCACGTCGGATCGCCGTCATTTCGGACGAATGCTGGACAATCCCGCCCCGCACGATGGTCGTGCGCCGCATCGTCTCGTGGGCCCGAAACGCCATGTCGAAATTGACGTAGCCGATCTCGTCATCGCGGCAGCCAAAGCACGCTTGAAATGCGGCAAGGAGCTCAACGCGCGATATCGGTTGGCTCGCCGCGCTCGGCGCCTCGATCGACGGCGTCGAGGCAGGAAAGACGTAGATGCAGGGAGGCGGCGCACAAAACGGGCCGAGCAGCGTGCTTCGGTCGATATTGTCACGCCCCGCCACCTTCGGACAGGAACGTCCGCTGGTCCCGCACATCATGTCCCATATGACCAGACCGTCGACAATCTGGTTCCGCGCGATGATTTCGGAGCTGATGCGCGTATGAATTCCAGACCACGCGTTCCTCCGTGGATCTGCGCCAACATTGGTGCATAAGCTCCAAATGACGAACTCGTCGGCGCTGCTCGGCCGCTCAAAAAGCTTAGTGTTGTCGCCGTCCAAGCAGCCCTTTAAATCGATGACTGCGCTGCGCCCGCTTCTCAGATTCACGACATAGTCGTGGAGCACGCCGCGTTTCGCACGATCCCAGCTTTCTATAAATCCGCGATCTTCCATGTGATTGAGCACATGCTGGACGAATTCTCGCTTGTCTCGCATCGTGGCAGAGAACTCGCCGCGCACCTGTTGAATGGCGCCGCGAAATATCGGCGAGGCGTAAAATTCTTTCTCCGCAAGGCCATGGTCGCCAAGCCTATGAGCTTGGGTCTTGAGCACCTCTGCGAATTGTTCGATCTGACGGCGAAGGTTCGGGTCCTGTTCGCAAGGGATGACGCTCACGCCGCCCTCTCCGCCCGAGCTTTAACTCCGAGAATTGGCTCGAACAAATATTGTGCGAGATGCCGCACAACATCGACCACAACCCCGTCTCCCGTAAGGTGGTAAGCCTCATTGTAGCTCTTGGGCAGCTTGTAGTCGTCATCGAGACCCATCAATCGCGCGGTTTCTCTTGCTGAGATCAATCGCGACCGAATCTTATTTCCGTCGACGACCATGATGGTCTGTCGGCTGGAGCCGCCGGCTGGCGTCCGCAAGCATCCGGCGACGTCATCAAACCGAATTTCCGCTCGTTGCACCTTTACGCCATTTTCGTCGTATCGCGTTCGCTTGTAGACTCCGCCAACCATCCGACGGCCCGCGCGCTTTGCCGCTTCAACTTTCGACAGGTTGACTTCAGACATCATCGCCAATAGCTGCTTGGTCTCAGCCGGGCTATGCCAGTCGACGCTCGTCGGGTTTTCTTCGATGAGTTCGGCGAATGTCGCTTTGCGATGGGGCGGGGTCGGCAAATTCCACCATGCTAGCTTTGTTCGATGGCGCGCTGATACTCCATCGACCGCTCTGCGTAGGGCGCGAGTGTGGAATGGCTCGATCGGCTCTGGCGAGACGAGAGAAGCTTCGATCGCAATGTCCTCGTGAACGCCGATTACAAATAGTCGTGGGCGCGATTGCGGCTGGAACATAGACGCATTGATGATCAAAGCGCCATATCGGTACCCTGCCTCGGAGAAAGTTTTGCAGATCGCGCCGAAATCCTTCCCGCCATGCGAGGTGAGCGTGCCGCAAACATTCTCGATGGCGACGATCTTCGGGGCGCGATTATCCGAGATCAGTCCGCCGATTACGTCCCAGAACGGATAGAAAGTTCCCGACCGCTCACCTTTGAGGCCAGCGCCGCCCCCTGCCAAAGACAAGTCCTGACACGGAAACGAGCCCCAAATCAGGTCGGCGCATCCCGGAAGTTGGCTTGCCGTGACCTTTCGAACATCGCCAACCAGGAGCTCTCCCCCCGTCCCCCAATTAGCTTGATAGGAAAGGGCCTTTTTGTGATCGAAGTCGTTTGCGAACTGGCACGTCCACCCTGCGCCGAGCCCCTTCCTAGCCATGCCGCCGCCAGCAAAAAACTCATAGAAGTCAGGCATGACGCTTCCAATCGGGATCTTGCCTGCCGAATTGGACGTCGCGCACGAGCTTTTCTTCAATGGCTTCTGCGATCCAGGTATTGCGGGATACGTTGCCAGGGCGCGAACTGCGAGCATCGTCGATCGCCTCGAACATTGCTGGCGACAGGCGAAGATTGATGCGGTCAATAGCGCGAACTGCGCTCGATTTCGACGAATCGCTCATGCATCAAGGGTGGCGCCTTTTTGGCGCCATGTCTAGAATGTTCTATATATGTTCCAACGGGCGCGCAGGACCTTTCCACATTCCCGAGGCTCGGGTTTCAAGGCTCAGTCGCCTGAGAGGCCGGTAGCGTGACATCTCGTCGTTGGGAAGAAACTCAGATGCCTTGGATTCCTCGCTCGTTCCCTGTCGAAATTCGTCGCAAGCCGGAATTGGGTGATCTCGCCGACATATCGAGCGAGGAGCTCGAGCATGCGGAAGTGGAAGGGTGGCTCGCAGGCAATCGCTGCTATCGCGACATGCGCGGTTTCTCATGGGATGAGGTTCGTGCGGCACTCGACTTGGAGACAGATATCATAAATCGACTCAAAACCGCCGAGCATCCCGAGGCCGAGCTCGCGGCCTTTCTCGAACTGCAAGCGACGTCGTTTGAGGATGAACCGGCGCTTTGGGGGCTCGATATCGGCGTTGCATCAGCGACGATTGCAATGTCGGCCTATGGCGCGACGCCCGTATCGAGCTGCAACGCAGGTGCCTTTGGCGGCCAGCATCACGCAAAATATCCCTATGTCGCCTTTTTCCTTCCAAAGGAGTTGGCTTTGGACGTGTTGCTTGCTGCTGAAGATAGCGACGTTGGGCTGAATTCCGATGAAAATGGCATCGCGCAGATCTATGGACGGGGAGAAATGGATTTGGTCCGCTTTGCCGAGACTTCTTGGCGGCGATACGGAGGCCTTCGGAACCCAGCTTCAACGCCGTGAGCCGCGGCGCAGTCGCCACCGAAATCCTCCGATTTCGAGGGCTTTTTGCCGTCGCTGAGGGATCGGACCCTCACCGACAGCGGCAGTTTCTGTCGATCAAAAATAAACGCAATGTCCACACGCCGTATTTCCTCAGGCTCGATGAACGATAGAGCAATACTGGATCACCTGTGCACAATTCGATACGGGTGTCCGCTCTCCAATCGCCGTCCCAACACGCTCGCGAAATCCGCCCCCATCCTTGCCGGCGTCGCGATCCACACCTCGAGCTCCGGGCGGTGCTCGAAGAACGAAAGAGCGGCCGATAGGCCCGGCGCATCGTAGTCGGCAAAAATCGTGACGCGTCTTACGCTCGCGGAAGGGTGACGATCGCATAGCGATCGGCGCCAAGCGTCGCCCAAACGGGGAAATTCTCGTGAAGCAGCGACGCAGCCCAGGCCGTCTCGAAGCCTTCCGCGAGCCCGATATGCTCAGCGGCGGGCGCAAGGCGCAGAAGCCCATCGCCGAGCGGTCCGATCGCGCGCCGTGGGTGCGGCACGTTGGCCTTTCGAAGCCCGGATGCATCGAGAAAGGTCAATTGAATCGCGACCATCGCCCGTGAAGGCGCCTGCACGGCGGCGACGAGACACGGGAAACGCCGCGTTTCGTCATAGCGATAGGAGGGAAGGAAGCGAATGGTCGGTGGCGGAGTCGGCGGCAAGCGGCGTGAGCGAAGGTAGGTCTCGACAGGCGTGCCGGCGACAGGAAGCGCCGCCTTCCAAAGTTTCTGTGCAAGGGCGGACGTGGTCTTCGATTTCGTCGCCGGTCTGTAAAGGGTTCGGGTTTCTAAGCAAGGCTTGGGGCCGTGGTCCGGAGCGAGCGCGTTCAATGCAGCGATAATGTCACGGGGTTTGCAACCGGCGAAGCAATGGAAGACGAGCGCGCGTTTTCCGTCGGAGACGCTGAGCGATGGACGCAGATCGCCGCGCCCCTTGCCGTGCCCTTTCACGGGACAGGAGCAGAGGTAGCCGCCTCCCTCCGGCTTCCCGCCAAGCATTTTGGCTATTGTCGCGGCGTCGAGCTTCATCGCGCGGACGGGTCAATGGGCTTACTGGTAGGCGCTTCTAAGCATGGCCGAGGGGTGAGGCAGATCGGGGGAAGCCCAGAGGCCGCGCCTGCTTTTCTGCGCGTCGCCCTCTGCAACGGCGTATTGGAAGTCCACGGGTTTGCCGTGGGGATCGGTGGCGGCGAAGGCGAAGCCCTGCGTTATAAGGATTGTGCCGAGGTCGAGCGTTTGAGCGCCGATATGGGCGGCGCAGACGGCGAAGATGAGGGAGCCCGACTTTGCAAGCGCCGTGCATCGAGGTTTGGCGTCCTTGATCAGTGCGGCGAAATAGGCGATCGAGGCTTCTCCGCAATCGCGCCTTATGCCGGCAGCATTGGTGAAGGTCGTCCCGCGAATGCAGGACTGGACCGCATAAAGCCGGAAGGTCTGCCCGCCCTGAGTCCAGGTGTCTCCCGTTTGGAATTGCACCCCCGCCGAGGGGAGGTCGAAGACGGGAAGCGGCGCATTCTTTGGCGCCGGAGCTACTGGAACAGCTCCGTTCGCTGATCCCGCCTGTTGAGCGTCGGCAGTCGAGGCTGCGATTACCGCGAATGCACAGAGTAGTGGTCGGCAAGCAACGCCAAGGCGGGCGAGAGGCATGCGCTGAGCCCTCCTACGCGAGGTTCGCCGGCAGAGAAACCGGCGCACTGCCCGGAGACGGCGGAATGACGCCGCCGGGCGTGGTCCCGCCGCCCGGGCAGTTGGTCCCGCCGCCGCCCGAGCCGTTTGAAGCGTTGCAGGTCGCTGCCGCCTGGTTGATCTTGTTTTGGATCGACTGTCCCCAGGAACAAATGCTTTGATTGTTTCCGTCGAGATTCGCGCCGCCATTGGCTAGCGTTTGGCCGGTGGCTCTGACTCCGCCATTGCCGATCGACGGGCAAGCGCCGCCGTTCGCCTGCATGAAAGCCAGGTCGTTTTTGCAAATCAGCGGACCAAATTGGAAGCAGGCCGCGAGCATCCCGGCGGTCACCGGGGTTCCGTTGACACTGCCGCTGTTGGAGAGCGTCTGATAGGCGCCGCTGGTGTTGGAATTGCCGACCTGTTGCGCCCAAATGCAGACCTGCTGCTGAGCCGACAGGTTCAGGTACTGGCTCGGCGAGTAGCCAGTGTTCGTGAGATTGGAGCGCGTCAGCTGCAAGACGCCGAAATTGTTCCCGTTTGAAGCGCAGGTATTGCCGCCGGACTCGGCGATCGCGGCGCCGCCGAAATTGCAGGCGTTATTTTTCAGCGCGTTGTTCGCCGAAGGGCAGTCTTGTATGTCTTGGGCGACGTCCGATGCGCTGACGGTCTGACAATCTGCGTACGCAACCTCAGGACCTGAGATAACGACTGCGATCGTGAATGCAAGGAGTGTTGACGCTCTCATTGCGATCTTTCCGATACAGAGCTATCTCACGACGACCTTTTGCGAGAGCTCTGTCCTCTCGTCTCCATCGACGTTCGCGAAGGTAATTTGATGGGTCTGCGGATCGAAAGTCGCGATCGTCGCTTTCCTGGCGTTTTGAGGAGCGTCTGCTTCGGAGACGGTGACAAGTAGGTCGGCGATATCGCCGAGGACCTCGAGCTTCCCGCCTGAGAGGCTCGCCACCCGCGTGGGACAAAAGAGCAGGTTCGGAACGCCGCCAGCGTTGGCACAGTTGTTCCTGATGACGGAGACGACGATCTGTTTTCCTTCGACCTGGAAGCTCGTGGTGTAGACGACGCCGACGAGCGGCTTATCTGCGCCGCCCGGCGTCGACTGCAGATATTCGCGAAACTTGAGCATCTCCGGAACTTGATCCGCCCAAATGCGGGCCTGCAGGTTCGAGTCAGTCAAGGAAAACGTTTGCGCCAAGAGTCGGTGCGAGACCATTTGCTGAGCGCTGGCGGGAAACGAGGCGAGCATCGCGAGAATGAGGGCGACGCTCATGAAAAATTCCTTCATAGAATCGACCGACGCGAAGCGAGAGGCGCGGACGGGCGCGGGCATCAAAGGCGCGAAGCGCTGATGGAATGGTAGAGAGCCAGCGTGCGGGCACTGCCTTTCCGCTTGACGCAAGGAGGCGAGCGGCTGCGTCATAAATCGCAGCGCTCGGATCAACGGCGAAGAGAGGCGGCGTCGCTTGGACATTATTGGCGCTCCGGCGATCTTGGCGCTATTTCGTGGGGTGAAGGGGCACGGTTTGCGCGCATTGGGGAATTTCCACATGCGAAACCGTGTAGCGGATTTTGAACGCGCGTGCGGCGATGTCATAGGAGACCTCCGTGCGCGTCGCGGAGGAGTCTTCGATGGGCGCTTGCGGCTGCTTTTCGAGAAAGCAGGCCGCTCCATCGATCACGAGTGCGTAGCGGTCCGCCTCGAACATGGCGAGCCGCATCGGACAGACTTTGATTTTCACGCCCGCCGCCGAGGAAGGGTATTCGTCCGTGCAAACATTGGGCGCGTCGAGCACGGTGAGGGCGGCGAGCTTGGTTTGAAAGTTGATCGTGAAGTGCCATTCCGACGCGCCGCGATTGCCGACGGCGTAGCTGAGCGAGGGGTCCGTGAGCGGACGCCCCGGAAGGACCGCCGATGGCGGCTTCGAATTGCTCTCGTCGAGCCGATCCTGCCAGATTGAAGCATAGGACTCCGCTTCTCCCCGCGGAAGGCGAAGATCGGAATAGGCGACCGGGCGCCAGCGCTCCGGGTCCGGCGTGAAGGATTCGGCCGAGACCGTCGCGGGCAGCAAGACGAACCCAGCCGCCAGAATCGACGAGAGCAACGCGCGCATCAGCGACGCCCGACGAAAGGCCGGAGAACGCGCATAACGGCCCGGAACACTCCGCGGGCGGCAAAATAGATCGCGGCGAAGAGAGCGAGCGTGGGAAGCAGCACCAGCAGCGCCGAACCGTTGGGACGCAGCGGGGTTTGCAGGTCCGGAAAGAAGACTGCGTTCAAAATGCGCTCGATTGGATAGAGAATCGGACCGACAAGTTGGACAGGAAGACCGTTCAGCCAATCGGCCGCCAGCGAGACGACAACCACCAAAACTCCTAGGACGATCAGAAAAGGAAAAGGAGGCCGAATCGGTTCAAGGAAGACGTACTGGCTGTCATGGAGATGCTTCATGGCGGCGCTCTCACTCGGGCATTTGCGGGGACGTTTCCGATCGCTCGTGACGTTCCAACATTTTCAGTGGCTTTCATATCGCAGATTTTGGTTGTTGCCAATTTATTATATTTTGTTAAGAGAGGATCGCTCACCAGGGAATTGCCCCATGCGCATTGCGCTCCTTGTCATCCTCTGTGTTCTTCCCGTGATCGCGGCTGCCGACGAGCAAAAACCGGCGTCAGGGGCAGCTATAAAAGTCGCCTTGGCGCCGAGTTCAGGGGCTCCGCCGAGCTTGTCGACTGAGCCTGTCGAATCAGGAGTGTGCGTGGCCGAGATGGATTCGCAAAGCCTGCGGGACCTGGTTCAAACCCAGGCGCGGAGCGCAGGCATCGACGAGAAGCTTGCTCTCGCAATTCTGGACCAGGAGTCGACAAGCGGCGTCAATCTCAATTCCCGGAGGGGCGCGCGCGGGCCGATGATGCTCATGCCGCAGACCGCCGCCCAATATGGGGTCAAGGACATTTGCAACCCTGTCGAAAATGTCCGCGGATCGATGCGGTTTCTCAAGGATCTCGTCGTCCAGTTCCAGGGAAACATGATGCTCGTCGCCGCCGCCTACAACGCGGGCAGCGAGCGCGTTTACCAGGCGAAAGGCGTGCCGGCCAACTTGGAAACGGTTCGTTACGTGGCTGCCGTGACCAATCAATATTACGGGCTTGGCGATTTTTCGGCGCGGCGCGGAAAGCGCGGCCCCGAGGCGAGCCGGAACGCTCAGGAAGCCTCAGAAGGCGAGACGCCGCCAGCCGGAAAGAGCCGTTCGGCGAGAGACCAGCAGTGGATCGGCGGGTCGGTTCTCTATGTGGCTCCTGATGACGAAGGAGAAAGTAAATGACGTTTTTTTCGCGTTCCGACGCAATGTTCCTGGGCGTTATGGTCGGATTGGCGCTGATTATCGGGCCCGATTCAGCCCTGGCGCAGACGGCGACCTTCCAGCCCCTGAACACCGCGTTGACGAGCGTCCTGCAATTCATGACGGGAACCTTCGCGACGACGGCCGCCACCGTCGCCGTCGCCGCCGTCGGCTATCTCGCGCTCACCTCGCGGATTCCCTGGTCCTGGGCCTTCTCGGTCATCGTCGGCGTGGCTCTGATCTTTGGCGCTGCGCAAATCGTCCAGTCGCTCACAAACGGGCAGGGCTGATGATCCGGCAACAGGCGAAGCCCCGTCTCGATCCGCTTGTCGGCGGGCTCACAAGGCCGCCCATGATGGTCGGCGTCCCCTATGTGCTGTTCGTGATGGAATGGTGCGTCATCGTTCTCATCTTTATCAACACGAAGAACCTGCTGATGTTTTTGCTGTTCGCGCCCATCCACGGCCTCGCTTACGCGCTGACGGTCCGGGACAATCGGTTCGTCGATATTTTGCTCGTGCGCTACGGCAAATGCCCCATCACCCGAAATCATCGATTTTGGGGCGGCGACTCCTACAAGCCGTGAGGGGGTCGATCGTGGCGAAGCTTTCCGCGTATATTCTCAATTCCCTGAAATTCGGGGCGCAAAACGGCCGCGAGGCCGGGGTCTCGAAGCACGTCCCTTATCTTCGGCATGTCGACGAGGACATGCTCAAAACGAAGGAAGGCCACTTCCTAATGGTGGTGAAGGTCGGCGGCTTCTGCTTCCAGACGGCCGACCAGACGGAGATCGACATGCGGCTCTCGAGCCGCAACACGCTCATTCGCTCGATGAACGACAGCCGCTTCGCCGTCTATTCCCACATCGTCCGGCGCGAGGTGACGCCAGAGATCGGCGGCGGCTTCGACAACTTCTTCTGCGCAGAGCTCGATCGCCGCTACATGGCGAACCAGGCGCATAAGCGCATGTTTGTGAACGACCTTTACTTAACGATCATTCGCCGGGGGTTTCAGGGTAAGGTCGGCATAGCGGACAAGGCGACGAGCTTTTTCCGCAAGGGACTCGGCGTCGATGGGAAGGAGATCGAGCGCGAGGCCAAGCGGGAGCTGCGCGATGTCGTCGCCAATTTCTGCAGGGAGATGGCGAGCTATGGCGCCCAAATTCTCGGATGCAGGATGCGCCACGGCGCCGTCTGCACGGAGATCGGCGAGTTCCTGGCGCAGCTGCTGAACGGCGGGGCGCCGTTTCACATGGCTCTGCCACGCATGGCGCTTGACGCCTATCTGCCGACGAAGCGCATCACCTTTGGCAAGAAGGCTCTTGAATGCAGAGGAGCGTCGGACGCCGACACCCGCTTTGCCGCGATGCTCTCCATCCGCGAGTATCCCGCCTACACGGGAGCCGGGATGCTCGACGGGCTCCTGCGCGTCCCGCATGAACTGATCGTCTCGCAGTCCTTCGCGCTCGAAGACCGCGCGCCGGTCATGTCGCATGTCGCCAAGGTCGAGCGCCAGATCGCCGCTTCGGACGAAGCGGGGACCGAGGTCGAGGCGGCGATCAACACCGCCCGCAACGAGCTCGTCACCGGCCAAACGGTCCTGGGCTACCACCATCTGACCGTCTGCGCCCTCGGCCGCTCCATCCGCGAAATGGAAAAATGCGTTCAGGCCGCGACGCAGGAGCTGCAGAATTTCGGGACGATCGTCGTCCGGGAGGACATGAACGCCGAGCCTGCCTTCTGGGCGCAGATGCCCGGGAATTTCGCTTATATCGCCCGCCGCTCCCTGATCTCCTCGCGCAATTTCGTCGGCTTCGCCTCGCTCCACAACTTTGCCGTCGGCAGGCCTGAGGGCAATCGCTGGGGACCGGCGATCTCGATCCTGGAGACTACGAGCCAGACCCCCTATTATTTCAACTTCCATAGACGGCAGGTCGGCAATTTCACGGTCACCGGTCCGACCGGCTCGGGCAAGACCGTCGGCCTGGGTTTCCTGCTCTGCCAGGCCATGCGGGTGACGCCGCGCCCGCGCGTCGCCTTCTTCGACAAGGACCGCGGCGCCGATCCGCTCATCCGGGCCATGGGCGGCAGCTATGAAGTGCTGGTTCCCGGCGTTCCGACCGGCTTCAACCCCCTGCAGCTTCCAGGCTCCCCTGAAGACCGCAAATTCCTCGAAGACCTCCTCAAATTCATGGTGCGGCCCCGCGACGGCTCGGACCTTGGCGCGCATCAGCTCAAAATCGTCGAAGGCGCGGTCGATCAAATTTTCGCGGCGCCCATCAAGGATCGGCGTTTTGCCGAGGTCGCGCATCTGCTCAGGGGCAGCGAGAGGCTCGGCCAAGAGGATCTGGCGTCGAGATTCGACATTTGGACCAAGGCCCGCGGATGGCTCTTCAACAACGATCGCGACTCGTGGTCGGCGTCGAATGGCGTGTTCGGCTTCGACATGACCAAGGTGCTCGACGATGACGATATCCGCACGGCGGCGCTCGGCTACATCTTCCACCGAATCGAGGGGATGATGGACGGCAATCCCATGATGCTGTTCATCGACGAAGGCTGGAAAATTCTGACCGACGACAAGTTCGCGGGCTTTCTCAACGACAAGCTGAAAACCATCCGCAAGCTCAACGGGATCGTCGGCTTCGGCACACAGTCGGCGAAGGATATCGTCGCCTCCCCCATGGGGCACACGCTGCTCGAGCAGACGCCGACCAACATCTTCTTCCCCAATCCCAAAGCGGACTTCGAGAGCTATGTGACGGGGTTCAAGCTTTCCGAGCGCGAATTCGAGTGGGTGATCAGCACCCATCCCGACTCTCGGCAGTTCCTGATCAAACACGATCAGGACTCGGTCATCGCGCAGCTCGATCTCTCGAACATGCTCGATATCGTCAAAGTTCTCGCCGGGAACGTCGACACGGTCCAGGAGTGCGAAGAGCTGCGCGCCCGCGTCGGGGACGACCCGCGCGTGTGGGTTCCGATTTTCTGCAATTGGCGCTCCGCGAAGCGGGAGGTTTCCCATGCGGCATAGATTATTTCCGTTGGCGGCCTCCCTTCTCGCCTCCGCTGGGCCGGCTTTCGCCGATACGCCCGTCACCGACGCCGCTCGGGAGACGACCGAAAAAAGCATCTCCGATTGCACGGCCAAAGCGCGGGTCTACAAGGATGGCGCCTTGCAGCCCTCGAAGGGGATTACGGCAAGCCTGCAGACCCCGGGGCAGGGCCAATTGCCGTCAGCTGGCGCCGATCTCGTCTCAGCAAACAATGTCTCGGCGCCCGCCACTGGGGTCGTTTCCAACATGGATTTGAGCGCTGTGCAAACCACCGTCACCGGCGGTGGAACGAGCGTCACCGCGCTAAATCTGAATACCGTGGCGCAGACGGTCGCGGCTTTGGGCGCGGTCGCGAGCGGCATTCAAGGGAACAAGAGCAACACGCAAATCGCCAGCGCCATCATCGGCGCGCTCGCGCTCTCCCAGTCCGCCTGGAACCAAAACAGCAGCGCGCGCAGCAACAACGGCGGAATGTGGAACCAGGCGATCATGGTGACGAGCCTGACGGCGCGGCTCTTCAATCAGCGCGGGCTGAACCTTATCGCCGGCGCGAGTCGGGCGGCGAATGCTTTGGCCTTCGATCCGGCCAAAGCAACGCTCACAGGGCTCTCCGCAATGACTGACACAAATGCGACTGTCGTCCCGCGTTCCACGGGACCGTGAGGCGAGGCCAGAGGAGACAGATCATGATCAGGAAGCCGCTGCTTTCATTGTCGCTCGGGAGCTGGTTGCTCCTTAGCGCCGCCGCATTGGCGCAAGTCCCGGTTATCGACACGGCGACACTGACCCAGGCGACGCAGACGGCGCAGAACACTGCGCAGATCATGAACACCAACCAACAGATTCTCGAGACGGTCAATCACACGCTGGCGGCGGTGACCGGCGATCGGTCGACAGGAGGCCTGTCCTCGATTGGCCTTGGCGGCTTCTCGCTCTCGAGCGCGCCGGACCTCAGCTCGCTGCTTGGCGGCGGGTCCCTGTCGATGGGCGGGCTTGGCTCCTATGGCTCGTTGGCGTCTTCGATCATCAACGGTCTCAATCTCGTCAAAACGCTCACCGGAACGAATTCAGCGGCGTCGACGACCGACCTTGCTTACACGGGCGCGGTTAACACCTCCGCCGCCATCACCGCCGCGGTGTCTGGCGCTCAGGCCGCCTCGGTGACGAGGTCGTCGGGCTTCAAAGGAGCGGCGGGACAAATTGGCTCGGCGCCCGACATCAAGGGATCGATCGATCAAAACTCGCAAATCCAGACTCAAACGGGTCAGACAATCAACGAATTGATCGGCGCCGTGAACCTGACGAACGCAGCCCTGAATGCTCAGCAGCAGCAGGATCTCGCCGCTCAGTCGAAGCTGGCAAACATGTGGTCGTACGACGCTTTGAAGGCCACGCTGGTTGGGCAGTAGGAGAGTAAGCGCAATGAGAAGAAGAATTGCCAGAGGCGCTTTCATCGTCACGCTCGGGATGGCGCTAACGGCCCTCTCGGCTTGCGCGCACAGGGACCTGATAGCGCCCTGCATGCGCGACAGTTCTTTGTGGTCTTTTGGACGAGCCTTTGCAGCGGCGAGCGATTGCGGGCCGCTTCTCCCGATAAATCGCTAATTAGGAAGGAACCGCCGTGGACATCATCTCGGCGCTTTTTCAGAAGGTGGATTCCACCGCCGCATCGGCGGTCCAACAGATTTATCAGTCCATCTCCTCTGGCCTTGCGCCGGTGTTCACCGTGGCGTTGACGATCTATGTCGCATACTGGGGATATGAAATGATCTACGGGCGCGCGCCGCTGACAGCCGGCGCGTTCCTATGGCGTATCTTTCGCATCGGCGTCATCTACACATTGGCCTTCAGCTGGGGCGATTTCTCCTCGATCGTCGTGGATGTGTTCACCAAAGGAGCCGACGGCGTGGCGACAGCGGTTTGCTCAGGCGTCGGCGGCGCCAACTGCGGCACGCCGGAGTCTTCGATTTCCTCCACGCTTTCGACGCTCTTCACCAACGCTCTCACGGCGGGCAAGACCGTGGCCGCTTCCGGCGGCTGGGGCGCCGCGATCGGCCTCTCGCTGCTCGCCATCGTGCTGCTTATCGCCGCAGTCGTCTTCATCACGATCGCCGTGAGCCTCGTGCTGGTCGGCAAGATTGCTCTATTCGTGCTGCTGGGTCTTGGGCCCCTATTCATCGCAATGGCGCTCTTCAACTTTAGCTCGGTCCTCTTCACCGGGTGGCTCCGCACCTGCGCGCAATATGCGATCGTTCCCGTCGTCGTTTATGGAATCCTTGGATTTCTGCTGACGCTCATGAACTCCACCATCACCAATTTGGGATCGATCACGGACGCATCGTCCGCAATGACGGTGATCGCGCCATTCTTGATCCTTTGCGGCGTCGGAAGCGCCTTGCTGCCTCTTTCCCTCCAAATCGCAGCCTCGGTCGCGGGCGGCTACGCGCTGCGCGACGTCATCGACCTTCAAGGCCGGGCGCAAGGCGCCTGGCGGCTTTGGCGAGACTGGCGACTTTCGGGCAGCGGTTACCGTCAAGCCGCGCTGCCGCCGCCAAGCGACGGCGGATACACGATCGGTCCAGGCGGCGCCACCGTGCAGCGCGGCGCGAGCTACGACCCGCGCGCGGAACAGGTGGCGGCCGCCCTTATTGAAAGCCGCGCGGCTCAACATCGCCGCGAACAGGGATAGGAATCCATCATGTCAGATGATGTGGAGACCGGCGGGCGGTCGCCGCTGGCGAGCGATAGCTATTATCACGATGGCGCGCGCTGGGAGCGCGACATCTACCGCCGGCTCGAGCTCTCCAGAAACGCTTGGCGCGTCGTCGCAAGCCTGATTGGCCTTGCGCTTCTCGCGGCGCTCGTCGCCCTCTTCATGCTCATCCCCTTGAAATCCACCGAAGTGGTGACGCTCCTCGTGGACAAGGCGACGGGCTATGTCGAGGTTGCTCGGCCGCTTGAGAGCGGGGGGCCGATTTCCGAGCGTGAGGCGGTGACGCAGGCCAACATCGTCCGTTTCATCCGCGCGCGCGAAACCTACGATCCCCCGGCCCTGAGGGATAATTTCGAGCTCGCGTCGCTGCTCTCGAGCGGAAGCGCCAGCAAGGAGCTTGCGGAACAATTTTCCGTGACCAATCCAAACAGCCCGATGAAACTCTGGGGTCCGACCGGACGCGTCAAGGTCTATGTCAAGAGCGTGAACTTTCTCACGCATGGCTGGATGGATAACCCCAAGGCGCCCGCAACGGCGGCCGTTCGGTTCATGACGACGCGCACGAATGAGCGCGAACAGGTCATTGAACATTGGGCCGCGAATGTCAGGTTCCGCTACACGCAGGAGCCGATGCGCAACGAGTGGCGCTTCGACAACCCGCTTGGGTTTCAAGTCGTCGAATATCGCAAAGACCAGGAAACCGTGGCTCCGCTTGGCGGGGGAGGTCCGCAATGACCAACGTTTTGCTTGCGAGCCTCCTGCTCGCCGCCATTTTGTCGTCACCCGCCGTCGCTGAGCGCGCGCCGCTGCCGGTTGCGGCGGATTCGCGCCTGCGCACGGTGCCATTCGAGAGGGATAACGTCGTCACGATTTGGGGCACGCGGGGCGTCTCGACGATCATCGTTCTCCATGACGACGAGAAAATTGCAACGGTCGCGCTCGGAGACACGATCGGCTGGCAAGCGGTGCCCGATCAATCGAAGCAATTTCTCTTTATCAAGCCCCTGGAGCCGGATGCGGTCACCAACATGACTGTCGTGACGACGAGGAAGCGAATCTATTCCTTCATCTTGCGCACGAGCAGTGGACACGATCGTCGGGTCGTGTTCAAAGTCCGCTTCACCTATCCGGACGAAGAAGCAGACGCGCGGCTCTTGGAGAAGGCGCGCCAGCTTGCGGCCTTCCCCAATAAGCGGAATGCCGAAAACTCGTCGATCAGAAACTTTGATTACAGCTACAAAGGCGCGCCGTACGTCAAACCCGAGCACGTCTTCGACGACGGAACGAAGACCTATTTTCGCTTCTCGGGCGACGTTCCTGGCATCTTCCTGGTCAATCCCGATCGGTCCGAGACACTCGTGAACTACCGGCGCGAGGGCGGCATGATTGTCGTCGATCGCACAGCCGGTCAATGGACGATGCGCAACGGGGCCGCGACCGCTTGCGTCTTCAACATGCGCGCCGAAGCTGATCCGCCGCCAACGGCGCAAGAGACGGACGTGCAACCCGAAATCCAGGCCGTCCATGCGCCCGAGGGCGGTTTCTTGACGAACTTTCTCTCAAACGGCCTCGCGCCGAGCGCCAGCTTGCAGCAATAACAGGAGCGCCGGATCATGGCTGCTGATTTTGAGGAAGAAGGCCGGCTCGCGAACGAGACGGTCACGCGCCAGTCGTCGAACCCCAATGTGGCGCTGGGCGGGGTCGCGGTTCTTGCCGCCGCCGTCATCATCGCCCTCATGTGGTACGCGTCGAGTCGCAAGCAAAGCAAACCGCAGAACGCCGGCGACGAGTCATTTGCGACCGCGAGGCTGCAACCGGGCGCGTCTTTCGACCGGCCGCCGCCAAAAGTGGAACCCGCTAAATTCGTGATTCCTGCGCCTCCGGCTCCTCAGCCTGCCGCTGTGGTCAGCGCTCCGCCCGTTACAGAACCGAGGTTAGACGATAGCGAAGCGCGGCGCCTGGCGGAGCTCGAACGGCTGCGCAAAGAAGCCGAAGCGAAGGTCGAGGCTCGCCTTCGTTCGCCGATGCTCGCGATCAACGACCGGGAAGGAACGGCGTCGGTCGATCCTGTGGCAAGGGTCGGCGCCGAGAGGGACGAGGAAGACCCGAATCGCCGCTTCCTTCGCAACGCCGAAAATGACGTGACGCGCGCCCGCGCCGTCAAGCACGCGCGGATCGACGCGCTCGTGCCGCAGGGTTTCATGATCCACGGCGTCCTGGAAACGGGTATTCAGTCCGACCTTCCCGGGAATGTGAGGGCGTCAGTGAGCGAAGACGTCTATTCGTTCGATGGACGCCGCGTCCTTATCCCGAAGGGAACGATGCTCACCGGCGAATACCGCTCCGGAATCGTCCGGGGCCAGTCGCGCGTCATGATCGTCTGGACGCGCATGCTGCGCGCCGACGGGGTGTCGCTGATGCTCGGATCCTATGGGACGGATAATCTTGGCCGCTCGGGGCTCGCAGGCGAGGTGGACAAGCATTTTCTCGACAGGTTCGGAAATGCCGCCCTTCTCACCCTCACCGGCGGCGTCGCGCAATTCGTCGCCTCGCTCGGTCAAAATCAAAATTTTGCGACGAGCCAGCAATATGCGCTCGATCCGGTGACCGGCCAGCTCGTGCCCATAGTGGGCAATCCGAACTCCGTGCTCTTGAGCGCGCGGCAGATCGGGGCCCAGTCGACCTCGCAAGCGATCACGCGCATGGCCGTAGAGGCGCTGAAAGACGAGATTCACATTCCGCCGACGATCTATGTCGATCAGGGCACGAGAATTCTCGTCTTTGTGAAGCGCGACCTCGATTTCTCCGACCTCTATGCGGACCCTGTGAAAGAGGCGCTCTATGAACTCAAGCACCCCAATAAGCGCCCGCGGCGCGACCAAGATACCGCTTTGGGAGACCCTGCCGGTGTTCTTTCGGAACGCGGCGGAGCCCATTCGGGTCTGGTTACAAAACCCTGACGTGATCGAGATCTGCGTCAACCGGCCGGGGGAAGTGTGGGTCGAGGCGCTGGGCAAGCCCGGCATGGAGCGTTTCGAGGTTCCCGAATTGACCGAAACGGCTGTCAGGCGCCTAGCCGAACATGTCGCCTCGACCACCCAGCAGTCCGTGAACTCGTCCACGCCGCTGTTGTCGGCGGCGATGCCACATGGGGAGAGATTTCAGGGGGTGCTGGCGCCGGCGGCGCCTTCCGGCGGCGCGTTTTCGATCCGCAAGCAGGTGATCGCCAATCTCGGCCTCGCCGACTACGCCCGAATGGGCGCGTTCGAAGGCGTGAAGGTGAGAGGGCCGCTCAAGGCGGACCTGAACCACTATCCGGAGATCGAGATCGAGCTTGCCGAGTTGCTGCAGGACGTGACGCCTGAGGGCGTGCAAAAGGCGCTGGCCTTCGCCGTCAATAACCACGTGACGATGATTATTTCGGGGGGAACATCGTCTGGCAAGACGACCTTTCTGAACGCGCTACTCAAAGAGGTTCCAACTGCCGAACGCGTGATCTCGATCGAAGACACGCGCGAGCTCCAACCGCCGCAGCCGAACTGGTTGTCCTTGCTCGCCTCCAAGGGCGGGCAGGGCCTGGCGCAGGTGACGGTTCAAGACCTGCTGGAATCAAGCCTACGATTGCGGCCGGATCGGCTGCTTCTGGGCGAGATTCGTGGCGCCGAGGCGGCAACCTTCCTCCAGGCCGTCAACACGGGCCATCCCGGCTCCCTGACGACGCTGCACGCCGATAGCTGCTACGGCGCCTTTGAGCGCCTGGCGCTGATGACGCTGCAATCCGATCTCAAGCTTAGCAAGGCAGAAATCATGGATTATGTCCGCTCGGTCGTGCCGATGGTGGTTCAATTGCGCCGTCGGCCGACGCGCGGCGTCGCGGAAATCTATTTCCGAGGCTTTGGCGGAAAGGCGTGAGAGGACCGATGCGCTGGCCCCTATACCTCCTCGGTGCGCTCTGCGCCTTCGCAGCCGTCTTTCTTCTCTGGGAGGCCTCTTACGCGCTGGCGGTCGCCTGGCGTACGCACAGCTGGCTGCTGTGGACGCGTTTTACCCGAGGATTTGAGCTGCTCTTGCCCTTGCGCGCCGCGCAAAGCGAGTGGGGAGATCCAGTCGTCCAGAATTTGGTCGCGCGGGCGACGCTCGGCGCCACGATCGCAGTCGTGGTCATCGCCGTCATCGCCATGCAGATTGTTCAGGGCGTTCGCTCGATAAGGCCGCCGCTCGGGGGCTCGAGACTCGCGACGCTCAAAGATCTGCGCAAAGCGGATTTGCTGAACGGCGAGCCCGGCTACTCAATTTTCCTTGGACGCTTTAATGGCAAGGACGTGCGCTACAGCGGCGCGAGTCACATCTATGTGAACGGGCCGACGCGCGCCGGCAAGGGCGTCGGCTTCGTGCTCCCAAATGCGCTTGAATGGCGCGGCTCTTTGATCGGCTTGGACATAAAGCGCGAGATGTGGGTCGAAATTGGCGCCGCTCGTGCGGCAATCGGTCAGCGGGTTTTCCTGTTTTCGCCTGGTTCGGCGCAATCGCACTGTTGGAACCCCCTTGATCTCGTTTCGGTTTGGCCGGAAAGGGCGACCGATGTGGCGAATATCGCGCGAAGCCTTATTCCCACGCCGGCGACAGGAGATTCTTACTGGGCGGAAACTGCGCGGGGTCTCTTCGCCGGCCTCTTGGGTTATGTGCTCGACAGCGACACGATGCACGGCCAGCGCACGATAAAATCTGCGCTTAGGATGATGAGCCGAGGCCGTAGCCTTGCCGCCGTGATGGCCGATATTCTCGTCGCCGAGCCGGATCTCAACGAGTTCGTGGCCGACAAATTTCGGCAGCATATTGGCCGCGAGGAAAAGCAGCGCATGTCCTTCGAGGCGCATATCGTCACTGCGCTCGATGGATGGAACAACAAGCTGGTCGACGATGCGACGAGCCGCAGCGACTTCAACATCGCGGATCTGAGGCGCAAGCCGTTCACGATTCTGATCGGCACGCCGGTCGGCAATTTCGGTTCGGTCGAAGCAGTCGTGCGCCTGCTCGTGCAACAAGTTCACGACGTACTGCTGCGGAATCTTCCTGGCCTCGACGAGCCGCACAAGCTTCTCTTGATGCTCGATGAATTCTATCAGTTCGGCCGCATGCCCGAAATCGTAGACCGCGCGCCGCTCGTCGCGGGCTATGGGTTTCAGATTGCGGTCATCGCGCAAGGCCTGACCCAATTGGACGTGCGCTACGGCAAGCCGACGCGAGACATGCTCGTTGGCAATATGGATGTCAAGCTCTTGATCGGCGTCGGCGACGAAACAACCGCCAAATATTGCGCCGACGAAATCGGAAAGCATTATATTCGCCGAGAAGGCTGGGGCACTTCGATCGGCGGCGGCAGCCTCGTCGGCGGCATGCCCCGCGCGAGCCGCTCGACGCAAGGGCGGTGGGAGCTCGAGCCCCTGATGGCGCCGGAGGCCCTTCGCCGATTGGACAGTAAAAAGTCGGTGCTGCTGGTACGTGGTCAGTACGCGGCAGTTTTAACCAAGATCAACTTCTTCACGGATGGCGGCTACAAGCGAAAGGTCGTGGCGTCGGCGCCTTTCAGCGCTCAACTGAGCGTGCCGGATGTAGGGACTGACGGCCTTTCGTCGGACTGGTCGGCTGATGCGGGAGCGATGATCGTGTCTGCTGCACGTGGGGCGAAGCACGACGCGGCATTTGCGCGCGTGATGGCGGCCGCAGAGAAAATCTTCGTTGAGGCTGAGTCCTTCCGCGTGGCTTTCGTCGCAGCGATGAACGAGGCGAGCAATGAGCCGGTGGCGGCGCTTTGCAAAAAGCTTCGAACCGAGCCTCAGTCGATCGCCGTTGTGAAAAAGTCGCGCGGCTTCTTGATACGACGCGGGGACCCATCGGACGTTCTGACGAAGTCGCTGCGAGCGGAAATCGTCGCCGCCCGAAATCTTCTCAATGCGGACCGCGCCGAAAGGACGGACGTCGTTCACGGCGGATCTGGGTCTGACGCTTTAAGCAGCGCGGCGCGGGCGTTTCCTCCAGTTGAAACGACGCCACCGCCGCCACCCCTCATCGTGGCAAACGCCGCCGGCGGCAGCGAAGTGAACATGGCGCTGGGAGCAGCGGACATGGTGGCGCTCGTCGCGGGCGTCAGTGCCGAAGCCGCCGAATGGGTGGAGGAGGTAAAGGCCACGGTCGCATCGACTCTGGGGGGCGAGAGTCGAGCGGAGTTCAACGCCGACGTGGCGCGTCTGGAAGCAGCAGCGGATCTTTTTACAGACACGCCGGATGATCTACGCGAGCTCCTAACCGCATAAAGCGCGCAAGCTGGTAACAGGCGAGATTGTCAGCTTGAGAGAGTCCGAAGGGCATAAATGCGACATGAGCGGAAGTTGAGCCTTGATCAGTAAGCAGACCTTCGTGCGCGCTCGAAACTAAGTTTGGGAGTGGAGATCTCATTTCTGCAGTCGGGTCACCTCCTATGAATTGAAAAACGTTGCGAAATAAGATCGAATTCGAACGGACTAAACCTCGATACTCTCGCTTTCCTGTAACGCAGAAATGCTAGTGGATTCCCCTTTGTCACGCTTTGCCGCCCAGACCTTCAAATTTTCTCCACGTAATTGAGCGTCCAGCCGCATGACAAGCTTCGCGTGATCAACGATAATCCCGAGGGGAACCGTTTCTCGGCGATCCAAGACGACATGGACTAGCAGTATCGCCACAGCTTGACCAACCACGAGTATTTCGAGGCCAGATCCAAGTCTTGTCGGTGCCTCCTCACCGCTCTCGAAGAGCCGACCAACGCTCTTGTGAGCCAATCTGGACGTCGCCTTTGGCATCAACAAAGTTGTTCCCGAAGCCTTTGGAATATCCGGAAGCCCGACCAACTGCCGGAGGCGCTCCAGGCTGGTGCCAAGATCAGCGGTCATGCCCCATGCGGTGCCGCCTGGACGCAGCCACCGAATATCTGGCTTGAGCTGACTCGGTTTTTTTGTCTTTAGGCGACCAACCAGCGCCTCGACATTTGCTTCGATGTACGGCGCGCCCACCATCCAGGCACACGATCCATCTTGGAACCTCGGCCGCTCCTGATGCCAACGCTCCAGATCGAACTCTTGGTTGGCACCCAAGAAATTCCGTAGTTGGACGCCAGATAGCCGTTCGAAATCCAGGAGGCTCGTCGCCTGTGCACGCGGTTGCTGAAGGAGACCGTATTGGCTGGAGAGACTTTGGATCATTTGCCGCATTTGAGGCCTGGAGGCCTCCGCAGCACCCTCTAACTCCAACTTGGGGCCGCGATCTCCCAGCGTCATGGTTTTACGGCCTGCGACGATGATAGAGCCGTACCTGTCAGACTCTACCCCCGCAATCGAATGGATACTGACCCGTTCCGGCTCGCGAAGCCGGCGCACATGCGTGACGTAATCCCGAAAATTCTCCTCAAACGCTGCTCGCGCGAACTCCGTGGGCAGGTCGATCGCACCGGCGGCTGGCGGCACATCTACTAAGTTCCTGAACGCGCGCTGGCGAGGCCGAGCGACAAATCCGCGGCTAACAAGATCGATCCAGACATTTTCGATCCAAGGTTCTACCTCGACCAGCCGCGGCTCTTCGTCGGCGCTGGAGCGGAATAGACCAGCGGCCGCTGTTGAAAGTCTCAGCTCGTTGCCTTCTGCTACTAACAGATCCTTGGTCACCAAGTCGCGCACCACTCTCTCGGTTTCAACTTGCGTGAACCCGAAGAAATCAGCCGTTCGCTCGAGGGCTAACTGTCCGCAGATGCGAAGCAAGCGTAGGACGAATTCATCGACGACTGGCAATGGCCGATCACGAGTGACGTTGGCGCGAACGTGAAAGCTACGGCATGGCACGCGAAAGCCGACCGTATCGACGATGAAAGTGGTGGAGCTCATCGGGCGAATACCTTCGTTACGTCGAATACCTTGGCCGCGCCGTCTTTCTTCTCGCGCGCACTAATCCAGTTCAGTGTCTTGCGGATCGGATCGTCCCCATTAAAGTCGCTCCAGAACTTAGCCGATCCAACAATGATCAACCGCTCCTTAGCGCGTGAAAACGCTACATTGGCCCGATTTGGGATTGACACGTGGCCGCCCTGTCGGGTCGTGTTGGTCCGGGAAAGCGAGACGATGACGATCGTATTCTCCTTGCCCTGATAGGAGTCGACCGAATCAACCTTCAGAAGCCTGCGAAACTGGGCCTCCCACGGCCGCTCAGCGATGGCCGTTTCGACCGCTTCGCGTTGAGCGCCGTACATGCAGATGATTCCGATCGGTTTTTCCTCCTCACTTCGCGACAAGGCCGAAACCATCTCCCCATCGGCGGCAATCACGTCCAGAAGCGAGATGATCGCGGCCACCTCAGCCTCGTTCGAATGGCTTTTCTTTCTGTCCGGCGTTTCCTTTGCCCGCGAATCAGCCGAGGTATCAAGCCAAACAATCTGGGCGTTGAGCGGCTCGGGCATTCGGTCATTGAAGCGTTCATCGGCTTTGCGCTTTTTTGAGGTGTGAAGCCTCACACCATGCGGGCGATAGAAGATATCGGTGACTAAGTCGCAGATCGGCTCGACCATCCTGTATTGTTCGCTGAGGACAGAGTGGTTGGCCGCGCCGTAGGAGGAGGCGAAAGCACGCTCAAAGTCGCTCTTAGCCAGCACGTCGTCCGACATGCCGGGAAAAGAGTGGCGCAGCTCCTGCAAAACTCCATTGTCGAGCATCGGAAGGAGTTGGAGGTGGTCACCGACTAACAGCACGCGTCGACCAAGCTGAGCGGCAACGCTGAGTTCGCCGGAAGTGCAGCGGGCGGCCTCGTCGATGATCACCCAGTCGAAGGAATTGTTATCGATGCGAAGAGATGTTTGGCCAACACCTACACAGGTACCCGCGATGATCGCTCGGGTCTTCGCTAAGAACTCGTCGAAATTCCTGTGACGTGTGGACAACGCCGACAACCAACTTTGGGAAAGGTTCAAGAGATCGAGTAAAACCCTCATGTCAGTGGGCGCGGCGTCCTCAGAGGCGGCCAATCCTCTATAGGCGGACGCGACCTCTTGCATATGCGCTTTGGGATCTGCTGGACGCCCGAAGATGGGCTTTCCGGCCGAAGCGAATGCCTTTTGTGCAGAGGCAAGCATGCGACCACGCGCGCGTTGCTCTTCGCGATCGACTTTTTCATCGTTTAACGTTTCAAGCACCGCTAGCCGGCGCGACACAGCCCCCAATTGACGCTCGATATCGACAGCCGCATACGCCATTTTCCGCGAGATTCCTGCGCCTCGCGCTGCGGTGGAAACCCGCTGCTTTAGAGCGCCATCGAACGAGGCACGGAAGCGTTCGCGTAACGCATCGGTGTGATACGGCCGGATCTTGTCGCTGATCCCTTTGGTGCCGATGCGCAAGAGCGGGAGCTTGTTCTTCTCGGCGTTGAAACGATCAATAAGCTTTTCTAGCGCCGCGTTCACCGCTTCGTGGGATTGGCTGACAAATAGGATTTTTTCGGCCCGTCCCTTGGTGGTCAACCAATGGACGAGGGCTGCGAGGAAGTGGGTTTTGCCCGTTCCAGGAGGGCCTTGCACCAAGCCAACCGGGCCATCTCGAAGCACCTTCATCATCGCGGCCTCTTGGCCATGATTGAGCTCGTAAGGTTCAAGGTCCTCCTTCTTTACCTCGATGTCGTATGTAATTGCGCTCTTGCTTGCGGAGGGATCAAAGTAGTCGATCAGATCTCGCACTTGGCTTTCGCCATTCAGAATCCGATCGACCGCTCGGCGGCGGCGATCGAATGATTGCCGGCTACGACGGCTGACGAGTCGGACGCGATCACCTTTGCTCAAGGGCCAGTCCGGCTCTTTGTTCAGGGTCACCGTGTCGTCCCCAAATGCCTTCAAATCCAGGCTTCCGATCGGCTTGTTGCGCTCGCCGATGAACACTTCGACGGTGTCCAAAGGGTCAAAGTCGAACGTTCCGCGCCGCCGCTCACAGGAATATGTCACGCCCCGTCCGATGGCTTCACCATCGCTGGTTATCTCCAGCTCCGGTAGCAAGGCATCTTCAAGCTCGATGACGCGCTGCCAGTAGCGACGGACCGGAAATGCATCACGCGATACCGGCGGCGCTATGATTGTAGGAGGTGGCCGTGAGGTCGGTCCCGGACGGGCGAGGCCCGTTAGGTTGTCGAGGTATTGCTTGAGCTCGGCCAGGGCCTCCGGTTCACCAGAACGAATTTCAAGGGATAGCCGGACACGGACACCGTTTAACGAGGCGTCTTCGAGTGACCGGTGGGTTGGTTGGGATACCGCCAGCCCCACGGCGACGTCACCCTTCATTATTAGCCTTAGTTCGTGCTTGTCAGTCGTCAGGACAATCGCATCGTCGAACCTGCGCACGGTAAACAACCTATCGATCAGCGAGAGGTCGACCGCGCTGCGCACGGAAATCTTGAACACTGGTGCGGCACGTTCGTCGAGCCTGGCCGCAGCCTGAGACAAATAGTGGATCGGAAAATCTAGAAGATCAGCGCCGCTGGAGACGACAACGGCTTCCAACTGATCGAGCGCTTCCTGCCCTCGGGGATCCCGGGATTGGGTGAGCAAATTCTTGGCGATCAGGGCCGCGGCATAACGGTCGATCTGCATTTCGCCGCAGGTCTCATGATCATCCGGACAAAATTCGATTGTTCGTTTGCGCCCGTCGCCTGCCGCAGTGAGATCGAAGAGATCCATAATTGTTAGCCGTGCAGCACCGCCGCGTCCGCTGATGAGGATATTGGCGGGCGACAGATCTCCGTGACAGTAGCCCAACGCGTGGAGAGACTGCACCGCGCGCAGCAACTGGCTAGAAAGACCAATGCCTTCCGCCGGCGTTAAGTCACTGAGATCATTTAGAGGTCTTCCTTCGACAAGTCCGTAGGTCACGAAGGGGCCTACCGCGTGAAGGCCAACCGACTCGTACTTAGGAAAGCCTTCCAGCGGGCTGGTGGTTAGTCGGGATGCCCCTTCAAGAAGGCGGAGCAGCGCCAAGTCCAGTTCCAAGCTTTCACCGCGCCGCATCCCGGGCCAAATCTTGACCACAATGTCGGCACCTGCGTCGAGGGATCGATAGACATCTCCCGTCGCTGAGAGGAAGGTCTCTTGGCGAGGCCAGCGGGCGTAAGGATTCTCGCGGCTTTCGAAAGCATTGAGCTCAGAAGTGTCGGCGATGGCGCCCCGGTTCTCGCTGCGGCGGCGAGCCAAATCGTCCGCCATCGCGCGTGCTGTTGCAAACCTTGCCGCCGGGTCGGCCGCGGTGGCGGTCGTGAGCCAATCCTCCAGCCATTGGGGCATCGCCGGGGCCTTGTCTGGCGTGTCCGTCACTGCTCCGAATATTTCCCGGGCCAGAACGCCAACCTGATAGACGTCCCGACGGAAACCATTTGTCTTCGCGGCTTCATCGCGGTCTTCGGGCATCAAGGGCGCATAAGCCTGAAGCGTTTTGCGCCAGTCGGCGACTGACGCGTCCGAAGGGATCTGACTGATAGCGAAACCGGTTAGGCCGACCCTTGCGGCTCCGCCTATCCATACGTTGCGCCTGCCAATGTCACGATGCGCGATCTGCCGATCATGGAGCTCGGCGACGATACGCACTAGTTCGGCGACGATCTCCAAGGCCTGCTCTTCGCCGATCTCGCCACGAATCTTCTCCACAAACCGAGGTACCTGGGTCCAAGTCGCTGGTAGGGCGAGCAAATCAAAATGATCCGTGGGGATATCGCCATCCGCGCTATTGATCGGCCGAAGCACCGACGCGCCATCCGCCAACCAGCTTCCAAGCGCGTTCAAATGATCGAAGACGCGGCGCTCACGTTCCGCTATAAAGCTTCGATCGGCAGGTGTGTTCAAAGCCGGCGGGAGCGCCGCGAAGTTCCAACATCGCAAGAGCGCGGTAGAGTTGGTGCGATCGGCCTCTTCGGCGCGATGTTCTGACCACACTCCGTTTGGGTGAATGAAAACGTTTTCCTCGGTAACACGGAACCCGTCGAATTCGGCCTCCTGAGCCCGAAACGAAGCTCTATCGCCGAATACCTCGTCGAATTGTGTCGCGTACTGCCAAAGCGGAGGCGCCTTTAGCCCGAGCTGGAGCTGCGCTAAGTGACTACGTCTTATTGCAACATCACCAAGGTGAGACGCCTGCGCTAAAGATAAAACTCTCCGCGACTCTCCTGGCGGCAAAGCCTGGACCTCGGGGGTTGCCGTCAGAATGACGCAAGAATCAACATACACTGGCACATGAGGCAACCGCGTGTTCAGCAGGGTCTTGAGCTTACGGGCCTTGGCCGCCACTAACTTTGCCGGATTTCCACGCCTACTTCTCTTTCCAACCACCCAGTTGTCACCCTCGACCCTAATCTTTAGGGCCCAATCTTTAATTTCTACGAGAAGAACCCGATCATCCATCAGAATGATCAAGTCCATCTCGATGGGAGTGTCGTGCCCCGGAAAGTATTGTAACCCTGTATAGAAGACCCAGTCAGGCGGTAGGGCCACGTCAAGCTGGGTGATCCCTTTAACCTCGCGGGCATGTATACCCTCGCTCGCTAGGTAGCGAATCGGTCGCCGCGGCCCATTCATGATTGCCATGGGCGCTACGCCGCTGGCCGGATTGATCTTTCCGATCGACTTATTCATGTGTCGCCCCCATTCCCTGAACTGTCACATCGTACCGACAGGTTGAAAAGAGGTTTTGGTTGCCGAATAGACCTTTTAGCAAAATCCATCGAAGGTTGACTTTACCAATCTTCGAGAAGGCCGCGCCACGATGGAAAGCGGACGTTCTCAGATTCCAGAGGTCAAAACCCGTCTATTGGATACAGCTTTATGCGCGCTCCTCGGAGAATGCGGGGCTCGTCGTCGGGAAGGTCGTCGAGGTCTGATGAGGAGGAACGCCGGCCTGTTATAATAGCGGCGCCCCCGCTCCTCCTCGGAATCTCAGTTTGCAGCCTTCAGTCGCCTCGACCCCGCCCAAGGAAACCCTCGTCGGATCCGTCGAGCGGGTGACCTTCCACAACGAGGACAACGGCTTCGCGGTCCTGAAGGTGAAGGCCCGGGGCAAGCGAGACCTGGTGCCGGTGGTGGGCCATGTCGCATCGATCTCCGCCGGCGAGTTCATCCACGCCGTCGGCGTCTGGACCACCGACCGCGCGCACGGGCTACAGTTCAAGGCGGACTTCCTCAAGACGACGCCGCCCACGACTGCGGAGGGCATCGAGAAGTATCTCGGCTCCGGCATGGTGCGGGGCATCGGACCGGTGCTCGCCAAGAGGATCGTCGCTGCCTTCGGCGAGAAGACTTTCGAGATTATCGAGGCCGAGCCCGAAAGGATGCGGGAGGTCTCGGGCATCGGCGAATTCCGCGCCGGAAAGATCGTCGCCGGCTGGGCCGAGCAGAAGGCGGTGCGCGACATCATGGTCTTCCTGCACGCCAATGGCGTCGGCACGTCGCGGGCGGTTCGTATCTTCAAGACCTACGGCCACGACGCCATCCAGGTCATGACGGAAAATCCCTACAGGCTGGCGCGGGACATCCGCGGGATCGGGTTCAAGACCGCCGACGCCATCGCCATGAAGCTCGGCATGGCGCGGGAGACGCCGCAGCGGGTCCGGGGCGGGGATTTCCTACGCCCTTCAGCAGGCGATGGACGAAGGCCATTGCGGCCTGCCGGTGGAGGAGCTGGTCAAGCTCACCGTCACATTGCTTGATGTCGACGAGCGCATCGTCCAGAGCGCGCTGAACGCGGAACTCGCCGATGGCGATGTCGTCGCCGATGCGATCGAGGGGAAACCCTGCGTGTTCCTGCGCGGCCTGCACCTCGCCGAGCGCGGCGCCGCCGACCGGCTGCTGGCCTTGGCCCGAGGGGCGCCGCCGTGGCCGACGATCGACGCCGCGAAGGCCATCCCCTGGGTCGAGGCTCGAACCGGAAAGACGTTGGCGGCCTCGCAGCGCGCCGCCGTCGAGACGGTCCTGGCCTCGAAGGTCGCCGTCGTGACCGGCGGCCCCGGCGTCGGCAAGACGACGTTGCTCGACGCCATCCTCCGCATCCTTGCCGCCAAGGGGACGAAGCTCCTCCTCGCGGCCCCTACCGGTCGCGCGGCCAAGCGTATGGCCGACCAGACCGGCCTTGAAGCCAAGACCATCCATCGCCTGCTGGAGACCGACCCGAAGAACGGCGGGTTCCGCCGCGACGCCGACAATCCCCTCGACTGCGATTTCCTTGTCCTCGATGAGGCAAGCATGGTCGACGCGCCGCTGATGTTTTCGGTGCTTAAGGCGGTCCCGCCGCGCGCCGGGCTCCTGCTCGTCGGCGACGTGGACCAACTCCCCTCGGTCGGGCCAGGGCAGGTGCTCGCCGACGTCATCGCCTCCGGCGCGCTGCCGGTCGCGCGGTTGACCGAGGTCTTCCGGCAGACGGCGGAGAGTCGGATCGTCGTCAACGCCCACCGCATCAACCGCGGAGAGATGCCGGAATGGCCCAAGCGCGAGGAGACGTCCGATTTCTATTTCGTCGAAGCCGGCGATCCGGAAAAGGGCGCGGCCAAGGTCGTCGAAATCGTCCGGGACCGCATCCCCCGGCGCTTCGGCCTCGATCCCGTCGCCCATGTGCAGGTCCTCTGCCCGATGCAGCGTGGCGCCCTTGGCGCCCGGTCGCTCAACGCCGATCTCCAGAAGGCCCTCAACCCGAACATGGCCGAGAAGGTCGAGCGCTTCGGGTCAAGCTTCGCGCCCGGCGATAAGGTGATGCAGATGGAGAACGACTACGACCGTGAGGTGTTCAACGGCGATCTCGGGCGCATTCTCCGCATCGATCAGACCGAGGGCAACCTGTGGGTCGATTTCGACGGGCGCGAGGTCGAATATCCGTTCGGCGAACTCGACACGCTGGTTCCCGCCTATGCGACGACGATCCACAAGTCGCAGGGCTCCGAATATCCCGCTGTCGTCATCACCCTCGCGACCCAGCACTACACGATGCTGGCGCGCAACCTCGTCTACACGGCGGTCACGCGCGGCAAACGCCTTGTCGTGATCGTCGGGCAGCGGCGCGCCCTCGCCATCGCCGTGCGGACACAGGGGCGGAAGCGGCGGTGGACGAAGCTGAGGGAGTGGCTCTCGGCGACATGAAGACGCAGGGCAAAGGCGAATGGCCGCCTGCGCGGCTTCTGGTCGGCGTCCGTGGGGGCGCCTAGATGATCAAAGCCAGAACCCAGATTTGCTGTACTGGAATCGGAAGACAAGAATCGGAGTGGAGTTAAATCTTGGATAAGAGCGTTATCATCGTTTGCCCCCGATGCAGCAGCCTGAACAAGGCTCCGGACTCCAAGCTTCGTTCCGGCAATCTACCCAACTGCGGTCGGTGCCACGCGCCGCTATTCGACGGCCACCCCGCCGACCTCGGGAGCGTGGAAGACTTCGATCGAATGATTGGCAAGACGGAGCTTCCGGTTCTGGTCGACTTCTGGGCTGGATGGTGCGGGCCGTGTCGCGCGATGGCCCCGGAATTCGAGGCCGCCGCGCGCGACCTTGAGCCGATGGCGCGCCTCGCCAAGCTCGACACCGAGCGGGTCCCCGAGATCGCCGCCCGCTTCGGCATCCAAAGCATTCCAACGATGATTCTCTTTTCGCGCGGACGCGAGGTCAATAGACGAAGCGGGGGCCTCGGCCGCAGCGCGATCATCGCGTTCGCACGAAGCGCAAGCTGACCGAGGCGTTGCCGGTCTGGCGCCGGGAAATGGAGAGCGCTCAAGCGTTCCCCGCGCCGGAGTACGCCGCGATTCCTACATCGAATTTCAGGAAGCGTTCGAACAGCGGCAATTTCCGATAGAGATGCGTTTCGACCAATTCATGCGTCTGGGACTTCTCCGCGCTGCGTTCAAGTAGACCGAACCAAAATAGCGGCCGCAGGACGCGGGCCTCGAAGGCCAGCGAGCCGCGGTCCCAAATCCCCGGCTCGACGACTTCCGCCGTCTGAACGGCGCAAAGCCGCGAAAGCCGTTCGGGCGTCTGCCAATCCCATGCGGCGACAGTCAGCGACCAGAGAACGATGCCGACGTCGCCTTGCGGCCAAGAGCCGAGCAGCCCGCGCCCGAAGTAGGACAAATCAAGGCGCCAGAGCGCTGTATGGAAAAGGATGGCTTGCAAAGGGCCGAACCGCTGCTGGGATAAGAGTTCGCGTGCCACTGGCGTCGTCGTGAGCACGCCTTTGCGACGACGGAGCAAGCCGGCGTGCGCCGCCGTGATCCGAATGAAATGCAGAGGCATGAAATCGGGCTCGTTGATGACCTTGTAAAGACCGAGGGTGCTCGCCTTTTCATATCCCGGCCACTCGAAACGGTCCCGCATGTCGTCGACGACCACCCTGGCGAGATTGCCCGTGGCGGTCAATTTCAGCCCGTCGCCTTTCGATGCTGCTTCGAGAAGGATAATCGCGTTCCGAAGGACCGGGGACATGTCGACGTCCGCCTCCGTCAGGTCCGGCGAGATCCGCAGGGCGCCGTGCCGGTTCAACGGCTCCTCGCGCAGGGCCTCGAGACTTCTCGGATCCAGCGACAGCCACGCCGGCTCCACAACACCAAACCATTCCGCCGCGCCGGGAAGGTCCAGTAACGACTTGAACAGCTTGTTCGTTGGGACCACGCACGCCTCCATTCTCGCAATGGAGCGGGTAGCTCCCCACGACGGATCCTGATTGAAGGCTTTCCTAGGGGCAAGAGGACGGCTTCAACGTGGGGGAGATGGGGATGGAACCTCAGCGGGGGGCCATGTTGAAATCGCCGCTTTCCCGGTCTGGGATTGGTTGACGGTCGGTATCGATGCCGGTTCGAGTCGCTGCCCGAGTTCGGGATAGATGGGACGCATCAAGGACGAAACGGGATCGAATCGCGGCCTCCAAATGGCTGGAATAAAAGGTGTCAAATTCGTTTCTCGAGAACACAGGCCCACGGCGTCGAGCCATCCGCCCAGCATCATCCAGCTTTGCCGCCCACATGCACTGCGAGCCACACCGTCGCCTCGTTGGCGTCCGTCCATTCGACGCGATGCCGAGCATGGGCCGGGATCTCCACGTAGTCGCCCGGACGCAGGCTGCGCGGCGCGGCCTCGCCCTCGAACAACAAGCCCGCCGAGCCACGCAGCAGCACGACCCATTCCGCCTGCTCCTGGTCGCACCAGAAGCCAGGCTGGCTGGCCTGCCCGGTGGAGACGATCCGCTCGATCCTCGCGCCGGGAAACTCGACCAAGATTGTGATCTCCTCGTCGATCAAGCGTTCGGGCACGTTGGCAAACAGGTTCCTGGTGGCGAGCATCGGCTTCCTCCCTTCGACGGCATTCCCCTCATGAACCCCGTGGCCCGTCAAATGGAAGTAGTCCCTCCTTCCGGTGAGCATCAGGGCCAGCCCGTCGATGGCGGCCAACACCGTGGACGACGAGAAATACAGCGGGCCTGAGATCTCCATGCGCGCCTGTTCGCGCGCAATCGTCTCCCGGCAACCGCCCATCGCCGCCAAGAGGCGCTCGCGGTCCACAAAGCGATCCGATCGGCGGTTTTGTCTGCGGGGCATGGACATAGCCTCTTTCGTTCTATATTCGTTCTTATATGAGGAGGGCGACCTCCGGAAGGGCTGGGGATGGGATTGCCGACAGGGAAACGAGTTTGCGACTATCTCGCGCTGGCGTTCGCCTTGCACGGATTCCTCGCCGTCTGCGCGGCGCCGGCCCAAGCCGCGGACGTCGAAATTCATTACGCGCCTGCCGAGAACCTCGAGCGCGTTGACGTCGACCTGCTGCGTTCGGCCCATACGAAGATAGACATGGCGGCCTATTCGCTGACCGATTGGCCGGTCATCGACGCCCTGATTGACGCGCACCGGCGCGGGGTGGTCGTTCGCATCGTGCTCGACCCCAGCCAACAGCATGCCCTCGACCGCCTGCGCGAGATCACGGGCAGCATCCGCATGAAGGCGCCAGGGCCCTACATGCATCTGAAGTCCTATGCGATCGACGGCCGGATCCTGCGCTCGGGCTCGGCCAACTTATCGGCCTCGGGCCTCAAGCAGCAGGACAACGACCTCGTCATATTGCGGGAGTCGGCCGCCGCCCACGCCTTCGAGGCCCGCTTCGAGCAGATATGGGCAAGCGCCAATCCGCTCCCGGCCCCCGGCAATCAGTTCGCGAATCCCGCTCCCGCCCCCGCGCCGAAGCGGGATAACTCGGTCGCCGCGGGTTGCCTGATCAAAGGCAATGTCAGCCGCAATGGCGAGCGCATCTACCACGTGCCGGGAGATCGCACCTATGATCGCGTGCGTATGGATAAGGGCCCGGACAAACGCTGGTTCTGCACCGAGGGACAAGCGGTCGCCGCCGGGTGGCGGAAAGCCTCGAGTTGGTAGCGTCTTACCAAACTAAGGGCACGAAGCGGAATCTGACCTTCTCCGCGTAGGCGGCGTATTCGGGGAACCGCTCCGCGAGCACGCGCTCCTCAAAGACCGAACGGATGGCGAGCAGGATCACCAGCAGGGGTGCGAAGACCAGCCCGTAGGACGAGCCGAGCAGCAGCGGCGTACCGAGCAGAAATAGGATCGCGCCGCCATACATCGGATGGCGCACCACGCCGTAAGGACCGCTCATTACGATCCTCTGTCCGCGCTCCTCCTGTATCCTGACAACCGGCGCGGCGAAGGAGTTCTCCACCAAGACGCGCCAGATGATTGCGTAGGACGCCAAGATGCAAACGGAGCCCACAGCCTCGGCCCACGCCGGCATGACGGTCGCTCGCCAACGGACGGCATCGAGGCCCATGACAACGAAGGACGCCAGGTAGAGCGCGAAGAACAGCGACAGGATCGCCTTGTCCCATGCGGGCTGACCGGTTTGGAAGGGCGAGGACAGCCGCTCCCTCAAGAGACCAGGATCGTGACGGGCGAACCACACCCCCGCGGCCGCGCCGACCCCTCCGATGATGCCCAGGAAGATCCAAGCCTCTGGCCAGGCGATCGTGCCAGTCGGCACGAAAAGGAGGGCGGCCATGCCGGCAAGCCAGACGGATGTCTGGAGGAAAAGTCGGGTTAGCATGGCTGCCACCGCGGCGTGAGCAAATGTGAAACAACGCCGGGGCGCCCTTGCGCGCGCCGACCGGCCTCTCGATCCTGCCCTCTCACACCTATTGATTCCATTGCTATTTGTGGAGGGGCATTTGACACGAGCCACCGCCAACAGCTGACGTTGGGAGAATGCGATTCAGTCGTTAAGGACTCCATGGCGACTGCATTTCCAAGAATCGAACGGCCGAAAGACCAAGCCTTTTTACATCGACTCGCCTTCCGCTTCGTCGCGATCCTGACGGCGTTCTTCTTGGCGGAAGCGCTCAGCGTTCTCCGCGTCGATGCGGTTTTGGTCGTCGCGATTGGCTTGATCGAGCACGCGGCGCTGCTCAAAGCGAAGGGCTTGGATGGCCTCGCTTTGCATGGGGTCAGCGGGGATTTCGCGAGCGGGGCTATTCTCCACGGCCCGCTCTGCTTCACGCGCCGCGCGGGCTTCTTCTGGAGCGCGGTACGGCGCGCCTTCGGTTCCGGCTGCGGCGTTGGTTTCGTGAGCCTCCCTGGCGCGTGCCGCCTGGCTGGTTTCTCGTTGCGCCTCGACGTCGACGCGCTCGCGGATGCTGTTAAGCTCGATCGCCCGCTCGGCTGACGTCGTGTTGAGAATTGGTGGGTCGGCTGGCTTTTGATGTTCCACGTCCGAAAGCGGGGCAGATTTCATAGGCGCGCCTGTCTCTTTGGCTTCGGCTCGTTCTTTTCCTTCGGTGATGCTCGCGCGCTGCGCTTCGATCTTGGCGCGGAGTTCACGAATGCGGTCCTGCAATTCCGGGTTCGTTATCTTGTAACCATTCTCCGCGGCGAGGCGGGCGACGGTTTCCTTATAGTCGTCGCTTCCGCTGACGCTCAGTATCTCCCATTTTTCAGAAGCGAGCTTCAGAGCCGCATTGACGCTCTCCCCGTTGCTCCAATCGCGAATGTCGAGCTGTTTGCCGCTGTCGATGAAAGCAAGAGTCTGGAACGCGCCAGTCTCTCGATCATGGCGCTTGTAGTGGATCTCCGTCCCCTTCTTCTCATTGGTGAACAGAGCGCCGACGTTTCGTGGGTCGGGCTCCACGAAATGGTCGCCCTCGATCTGGCCTGGATTACGATCGAGCCGCTCTTGCTCTTTGGTTGCCCCTTCGGCGCGAGCAAGAATGTCGCGCGACCGTCGCATCAGATCATCCTTGACCGCGCCCTCGGGCAGGTAGCCGCTTAGACGGTCCATTGCGTGGGCCATATTGCGTCGAGCGGCCTCCATTGTTTCGGCTGTTCGCATGGCTCTATCCTCCTTGGAAACAATTGGGCGTTTTTGCTGTATCGTTGTCAGCGCGGCGTCGACGCGACGTTGGAAGGGCAAAACGGCGGCTTCGTCGATCCAGTCGACGGGCTTGCGGAGCGCGTCGAGGGCAGGGGGCACGACGTAGACTTTCGCCGGTAGCTCGCGCGACGTGCGCAACTCGGAAATTCGCTCCGCAGGAACGTCCAAATAGACGAGCTGCGACGCTCTGCCTTTCGCTGCATAGGCTTCGGCAAGCGCGCGATCGATGGAAAAGAGGGGCGCGCGGTGAGACCTGTCGTTCGCCGCCTCGGCGCGATACAGCCGCCTTGCGCCGGCCGCAAGGGGCGGAAGAACAGCCGCCCGGCGCGCGGCCAGTGATTTCCATTCAGCGGCCGCCTCGGCGGCGCGGCGACGACCCTCGTCGCGCGTGGGTCGGTGAATTTCACGGTTCTGCACCCGCTCGACGCGCCGCCGGACGCTCTCCGGCGCAATGCTGCGCTCGACCATCTTGACGTCCTTCAGCCGATAGGAAGGCGCGTGAGCTTGGTCGAAGCGACGAACCGCCTCCATGGGGATCTGACGTTCGCGCGCTTCCTCCGCGAGCGTCTTACGCCACCGGTTGAAGTCCTGGATCCCAGGATGCAGCTTTTCGCCCGTGGCGCTCGTTAGCCTGACTGCGGCATGGACATGAATATGCCGCCTGTTTGTGTGCATGACGAACACATACTCATGTCCCTTGAACTCGCGCGCGAGCGTCGCGCGCGCGGCGTCCATGAAGGCGTCTTTGTCGGTCCCTGGTTTTGCGCTCAAAATCACATGCGCGAAATCCCGCGGGCTGCTCGATCTCATGGCGGGGCGCCAGGTCTTGGCAATCTCCAGCGCGGGATTGAAATTCTCAGGCTTCGGGCGATTCGCGTTGCTCGGCTGTTTTGCGAAATGGCGATCGGCGGCGTCTTCCAGACTCATGCCGGCGTCCGTCTCCGCAGGAACCGCGCCCGCCTTGGTGAGCGCCGCAAGTTGGGTTGTCGCGCCCTCGACGCCATGCGCCCGAACGGGCGCCGAGAAATCGACGTTGCGGCCGAAGGCGTCCTCGATCTTGTCGTGGAAGCGACGAAGAGATTTCGCGTTGGCGTAAATCCGCTCCTTCTTTCCATATTCGTCTTTGCGGGCGCCAGCGGCGACAGCGACGAGATGCACGAGCGTGGAGTCGTCGCGCTCCTCGAGCCGCCAGGCGTAACGATGGCCGTCGAGCGCGACCGCGAGGCCGGCTCGCACTTCCTCGGAACCGAGTCTGCCCTCGGATGTGAGGCTGATGCGGAAAATATCGTTCGAAGGCTCGCGCGCGTCGTCATCGCGCCAGTGCGTGGCGAGATCGTCGACGGCAGC
This sequence comes from Methylocystis sp. ATCC 49242, assembly GCF_000188155.2. Taxonomy (NCBI): domain Bacteria; kingdom Pseudomonadati; phylum Pseudomonadota; class Alphaproteobacteria; order Hyphomicrobiales; family Methylocystaceae; genus Methylocystis; species Methylocystis sp. ATCC 49242. Next base: position 27,046 of record NZ_KE124772.1, on the reverse strand, counting down.
CTTGCCGGTCACGAGAGTCCCATCCTCGCGTTCCAGGGTGAGTTGGCCCTTATCGCTCTGATAGTTAAGAAGCGCGGCGGCGCGCGCGCTCCCCGAGCCGTAGCTCGCGAGCTTCACGACGGCGGCTTGCGAGCCGGCGGCGAGACCGGCCTTAGCTGCAATCGACGCCGCGACGCCTGAAGGTCCAGAGGAGGCGGCCCCCGCGGATAAAAGCGTCGCATCCGGACGAGGCCCTGAAGCCGAGCGAATTGCAGGTTCCCCGCCGCGCCCGCTTCCCGGCCGGCGCAGGGTCCATTCGTCTTCGACTTTCTCGCCGGCGCCACCCGACGGAGCGCCCGGCCCGGTATAGGGCAGGCCGTTTTTAGGGGGTCGAGCCAATGGCAACGAACGGGCAGGGGAGGCACCCGGCGTTTTCGGAGGCGCCCCAGAATTCACCGCCTCGAGTAGCGCCCGTCGCTCGCGAAAATCCCTTGCCGTTCTGATTCCGCGCAAGCGCTCGGACAGGGGACGCAGGTCATAAGCGGCAAGATCGATCATTTCGACCGCCCGGCGACAACAGCTTCGGCGCGTCGATAGGTTTTGACGCAAAGCGACCGATACAGCCGATCGAGCTCGCCGATTGCGCGGCTGACCGCTTCCAGGTGGCCCCTCATATCTTCGCTCTGGATTACATGTCCCGCGTTCATGTGATGGACGGCCTGATTGAGATTATTGCCGACGGCGCGCATTTGTCGGGTGAGTGCAATGACCTCCGCGCGGGCCTCCCCGGTGAAAGTCGGTCCCAAAAGTGCGGCGGACCTCGCCAGGCGCCGCAACGCTGCGCTCGGCGTCACATTCAAGGACTCGCAAAACTCCCCAAAGAGCGCATGTTCTTCCGGGCTCATTCGGACGCTGCGCGTCACTGCCTTACGTCGGCAACCCATCTCTTTGTCCGTCATCTATCAGCTCTGCCGTGAGGGTTCGGTTTGGCTTGGCCAAACTGCCGGACCCAAGATAGCCCGCCCGGCGAGGGCACATAAGAAAATGTGCTACATTTTCGGTATCCTGCCAAGAGGAAACCAATCTCTCAAAGTATTAAATGATCAACATGCTCATATTCGATCATGCATTACTCACTTAGCGCTCCTCTCTGCGCGGGTCATTTACATCACATTACATCAACTGTCCCACCAGAAACCCAGCCGATGCGCAGGGTAGTTGGCTTGGCGCGCACCAAAAGCTCCATAGAACTCACTGAGCGCTCACACAAAAGCACCAGATGCGCGGCCATGCGCACCGAAGGCTCATGCCGCGCTCATACCGAGCTCAGGCGACCTCCAGGCGATTATTCATCGGCGCGCCGATTGTGCGCGTTCGCGTGACGCCCGTTGCAACGGTTGCCAGTTTATAATAATTTGCGTGCATGGATCTCGAAGATCAGAAGGCAAAGCTGAAACAACGGCTGCTCGCCGCTCCAAAGCGCGAACGCAGCCTCACCTTCGCCACGCTGCTGCGGTCCATGCGCGACGAGATCGCGAAGGTCAGCAAGGAAAAAAACCTTTCCTACAAGGACATTCAAGAAATGCTCGCGGCGGATGGCCTCAATGTCTCGATCGCTACGTTGCGTCGGCACCTCGGCGAAAAGCGTAAGGGGAGGGGAGGGGAGCGTAACGAGACGGCAAAAGCGGGAAGCGTGAACCTTCAGCCCGCGCCTCCAGAGTCGGCGCAGCCTTCCGGCGCTGCGCAGGCGACGCCCACGAACAACGGCAAAAGATCGGAACAGGGCGCGGCGCGGCCGATCCCGCCAATGCCAAGCCCGATCATCCGGGCGTCCGACGCGGCGAGGGCCGGAAGATCGGATGATCCATCCGTCCCCCGAGCGTCATCCTTTCCCATTCGACGAGACCGCGAGCAAATTTAGGAGCGCGCTTAATGAGCAAGGCGATTTACGTGGTGGCGGCAGCAAGGGCGGGGTCGGGAAGTCGCTCGTTTCGATGGCGCTCGTCCACAATCTGACCCAAAGAGGCGAAGAGGTCTTCGTCATCGACGCCGACACCTCCAACCCAGACGTTTTCAAATCATACGAAAACGAGGTGGTCTGCGAGCTCGTAAATTTGGACGAGGCGGACGGTTGGATTCGCTTCGTCAATATCTGCGACGAAAACAAAGACAGCATCGTTGTCGTCAACACGGCGGCGCGAAACAACATGGGCGTCGCCGCTTATGGCCGGACGCTCAGCCAGTCCCTAGAAGAGCTCGAGCGCGAGCTGGTGACGCTATGGGTCGTCAATCGCCAGCGCGACAGCCTCGAACTGCTACAGGACTATGTCGACGCCATTCCGAACTCAAGAGTGCACGTTCTGAAGAACGGCTATTTCGGAGCCGATGCCAAATTCGAGCTTTACAATGGCTCCAAAGTGAAAGCTTCGGTCGAGAAGCAAGGCGGGCGTTCCCTGCTGTTCCCTGACATGGCCGATCGCGTGAGCGACGATCTCTACAGCAACCGTCTGAGCATCGCGCGCGCATGGCAAACCATGCCGATCGGCAATCGAGCCGAACTGCGGCGTTGGCTCGAAGAGGTCAACAAGGTATTAGCGACGATCGTCGCCGATGACTGACGCAGCCACAACAATCTCGAGCTTCGAAAGGCTGCTTGGACGCGCAGCGACCGAAAGCGAGCGCGAACAGCTGCGACGGGTTCAAGCCGAGTTGGGTCTGCGGGAAAATGACGCGCTTTGGCTCGTGATCTTCGCGCTTCAGTATTATGAGGGCCTCTATCGGCAGTTCCCCAAAGCGATAGCCGCGGAAGCGCAACGCGTTCTCTTGGAAACGCGAGTGGCTGCTGAGGCGACAATTCGAGCCGGCGCTGAATCGGCAAAGGCGGACTTGGCGAAGGCCATTGCGACCGCGGCGCGGGATGTGGCCCGTGACGTCGCAAGGCGGCAAATGATACAGTGGCTGATCGTCGGAATGCTTGTCGGCGCATCCCTCTTGAGCGCGGGCGCCTATGTCGGCGCGCGTTGCGGCATTTAGCTCGGCGAGGTCACCGTCAAACGGCGCCTCAACCCGCAGCCGGTCACGGCCATCTTTTGCTCCCCTTTGCCGCCAAATGTCCGGCCATCGGCCGGAATATCAAGCGAAGAGAGCAGGCGGTCTACATCGAGCTCCATTGACCCCTTGCTTAGAAAGGCATATGTCTTTGGCCTATGCTTGGAGGATTCGCCATGACCGAGGCGCGGCATGTTAAGCTATTCAGAAACGGGCGGAACCAGGCGGTTCGAATTCCTGTCGAGTTCGAGCTACCTGGCGACGAGGCGATCATGCGCCGCGAAGGCGACCGCCTCGTGCTCGAGCCGACGCGTAAGCGCGGCCTATTGGGGCTGCTCGAGACGATGGAGCCGCTCGACGAGGCGTTCCCCGAGATAGAAGATCGTCCGCCCGCGCCGGAAAAGATATTTTGACCCGCTATCTGCTCGATACGAACATCATTTCCGATTTGATCAGGAACCCGAAAGGCAAGGTCGCGAAGCATATCGCCCGAGTGGGCGAGAACAACGTCTGCACGAGCATCATCGTGGCGGCCGAGCTTCGCTATGGATGCGCGAAGAGCGGCTCGAAACGACTCTTGGAGGCGGTCGAGAACCTGTTGGGAGAGCTGGACGTCTTGTCTTTGGAAGGACCTGCCGATGCCGAATATGGGAGGATTCGTGCCGAGCTGGAACGGAAGGGAAGCCCAATCGGGGGGAACGATATGCTGATTGCCGCCCACGCTCTGGCGATCGAAGCAACGATGGTTACCGCCAATGTCGCGGAGTTCGCCCGAGTAGACGGGTTGAATGTGCAAAACTGGCTTTCATGAACGCCCGCGCCAAAAGGATCAGACGGGTGGACGAATGATGTTCGCATAATGGAGAGATATCCGGGAGCGCCGGTTCGTCGCCTAATCCAGGCCAAGCGAAAAATACGCCGTCCACTCCGGCGCGGTCCGCGACCGGCTTCCAGAAAGAGGCGCTACCCGATGCCCCTGGACGAAACAGAACCTTCGACGTGGGTTGATCCTACGATTGCTTGTAGCCTTCCGGGCGATGACGCCGCATGGGTTCTCTAGTGCGCTTGCGGTTTGAGGCGCCGGGCGTGAGATTTTGACCGAAAGAGGGACGGGGGCCCGAGGAGCCCCCGCAAGGATCGGCGTCAGCGGCTCCGCCGGCCCCGCGACTTTGCGGTTTCCTCCGGCTTCTCCTTCTTGTCGGATTTCGCCGTCAAGAGCGAGAGCTCGTTCACCGCGAAGGTCTGACCGTAGTGCGTTTCGCCATCTCTCTTCCATTCCGTCTGGAAGGGGGTGGAGCGGACGAGAACGAGGTCACCGGGCTTGAGGCTTTCGGAGGCCCATTTGAGCAACCCGCCCTGGCGCTCGAAGATCGTGTGCTCATTCCAGTTCGTGCGCTCGACCCAGGCGCCGTCGCCGTTCTTGTAGTTGGCGTTGGAGGCGATTCTGACGATCAGGTTCTTGCCGACGCTCTTGACCGAAGCGACGTGGCCGATCTGGTTCATTTCACAAAGATGCGCCATTTTTTTCTCCATCGTTGGGGGCCGTCCCCCGTTGCGATGGCGGTCGCTATTCGACGGCTGAGAAGGCTGCGGAGCCGCAAAGCGGGCAAGCGAAGCGCCGCGCGCCGACGTGACGATGAATTTTGCATGGCGAGGAATTGCCGCGCAGGGGCAAGGGGAAAATTCTTCGGCGCAGGCGCCGAAGCAGACTTCGCCGTCGATAGACCTGGCCATTATCAGCAACGGGGCGCACCCGAGACGTGAGAGAGAGCGGCGCACGTTTTCAACGAATGAACCGGAATCCGCGAACCGCCGCATCAAGGGCAAGTGGTCGAATGACCGATCAAAAAGGAGCTTAGCCCCGCTCAACACGCACGCGTCGGCGAGAAAACGCTAAACAATGAGCACTCAGCGCTTGGCGCCTGTAAGGCCCTGGCAGTGGCCATCTGACGAAGCCCCTACCGCGCCCGCCTGTTCGACTCGGGCTTCCCTCCCGCTGAATTAATCGGGAAGGACTATCGGCTGACGCGGGCCGGACGTCAGGATTGCTGATCAGGGAGCTTGCTTGCCGCGTGGAAGATAGGATGCCGCCGGGGTCGCCGCCGTGGTGCGGAAACGGCTTTTTTGCCGATGGCTACTTCGAGCTTTCAGGCGTCCGAGAACGAGCACCAATCGGAACCCTGAGACTTCCGCGACTTTTGCGGTAAGTATATGTCCCGGGGCTTCCGACTTCGCTAATCCTTAGAACAGCCCCCGGTCGCTCAAAGCGCCTTTCTCTCTGCTCAGTGGTCGCCAGCCTGTTGTGAAGGCGCAAGCCGATCGACGACGTTGGCGATGACGTCGGTTACGTAAACGGTCTGACCGTCCTTTTGATAGCTGCGGTCGGCGACGCGGCATTCGGCATAGATCGGATCGCCCTTCCTGATGTTCTCAAGAGCCCATTTCGCGACCTTGTCGTTAAGGACCGTCAGGGTAACCCAGTCTGTGGCCTCCTTCTTCTCACCGGTTTGCCGGTCGTTCCAGGCGCGGTTCGTCGCCACGCTGAATTTGGTGACCTTGCCGCCATCGAAGCTTTTGGCGTCTGCGCCGACGTGACCGCGAACGATAAACAGATTGGTGCTGCGCATGCGTCTCTTTCTCCTATACTTCATCAGAAAGCCGCCCCCGAGGGACTCCTTGGTCCGATTTTGGCTTGCCACCGATTGCATTTTATTATAATTTGCTGCACAGCATATCAAGATTTATATGTGCCTCAATCAACCGGCGGAAACACGGTTCACCGTGTGAGGTGCGCTTAACCTCGCCGGCCCATGTAAGGGGCAAACTTATGCGAGCCTGCGGTGGCGCCTGGCAAAGATCGCCTGCGCCCCATACGGGGCCTTTACATCTGCATTGCCACGACGAGCGCATTTGTGTCCGGATAAAAAGCTTAGCGGGTTTTCTGCCTGGCCCCTGCCGCGGAATAGCCGCAACTTGACCTTAGGTGACGGAAAAGCCACTTGTTTTCCGTCACAGTAGGTCTCGGTATGAACGGTCAGATTTTGAAGCTTTCCACCGGCGTCGCACCCCGGGGAGAGGTGTGGTGTGAACCGCTCAAAATTCATTTCCCGCAGGTCTACCGAGTTATCAGAAAACGGGCGTCATCATCCCCGACGGCGTCCAGCTCCATGCATCCACAGACCGTTTTGACGAATGATTTCTCGCTGTTCACTACAGAGGACAATCTTAATGGAGCTATAAAATCTATCCCTCTCCGTCACTTGACGCCTTCGGACGACCGCTCGCTGATCATTCGACACCATTGGTCAAAGCTACTCGCGAATACATACCTGCGCGCCGTCGAAGATATCGACTCAAGCCATTCATGCGGCGCGATCTGTGAGTCGGAAGAAGCAGTTTTCACGATTGTCACGTGTCGAACTCGTAAAAGCTGGTCCGGCCCGACGATCTTTTACCTTGCAGACTTTTTCGAAGACGACTCCGACATCGGAGTTCAAATCTGGGAAATGTCGATTGGGGTTGATGGCGAGCTGCGGTCCACAGACATTTTTTATGAGGACGATTGAAAGGCAGTGGCTCAGACTTCACGGCGGCGGGAATCAAGTCGGACTCCGGCGAGCGAGCGGCCCAAGCGCCACACCTGGGTTGGGGAAGGCTCCAGCGAGAATGCGCTACTTCGAAAAACGCCAATTTAAGACACACAATTTTTAATTTTTTGGCAAGTATTTGCCAAAAAAACGCCTTTTCGGCTGAGTTTCCCCTTGGCGCCAGCGCGGGAATCTCCCATCCTAAAAGTCGGGTGTTCACATCTAACCTTATGCGATCCTATGAATAAAGGGCGGGTGGGAGGCGCGGCTCGAAGTCGGAAGACGACTAAGCCGACGGGCGATCATCGTAGACTGATGGTCAGTTCGATGGAGGATCGGCTCGCCTCTCCGCATTTGGAGCGGTTAGCGAAGAACTTGATCATGCATCTGGAAAAGAGCGGAATGACGAAGCCTGAATTCGCCAAGTCGATAGGCATGTCAGGCTCTCAATTTCGTTATGTGCGCGCTCGAGCCGCAAACCCCTCGATTGAGATGCTTGCAAAGATCTCCGCAAAGCTGAAAACGCCTCTCTACGAGCTTTTGGAGGACTGCAAACTCGGAGGTCGTCGCAACCTGTCCGGGAAGCAAATGGCAAAACACCTTTCCGTCGTCTTGAAAGGGAAATACCTTGAGAGCGGACTGGAAAAGGAGCAGTTTGCCAAAATCCTCGGCGTCTCCTTGCCGCAGTTGTATCTGATGTTGCGGGGTGACTCGAACCCATCGCTACTCGTTGTCGCCGAGATTGCGCGACGATTAGGCATCGGAATGTGGGAGCTATTAGGCGTAGAGGCGGTGTAGGTCGAAAAAGCCATGGGCTCGTTAGGGGATGCGCATTGCGCGCAGTCGATGAAAAGGACGGCGCTCATGCGCCGCCGTCCTCGAACCTCCACACCGGGATGCCGAGCTTGCGCGCCTTATCGGCAAGATTTGCGGAAACGCCAGAGCCGGGGAAGACGATGACACCTATTGGGAGTGTCTCGAGGATCTGATCGTTGCGCTTGAAGGGGGCTGCCTTGGCGTGGCGGGTCCAGTCTGGCTTGAACGCGATCTGCGCGACTTTGCGATTGTTCGCCCAGCAGGACGCGATGAGTTCCGCTCCCTTGGGCGATCCGCCATGCAACAGCACCATGCCGGGATGTTTGGCGAGAGCCTTGTCGAGGCGATCCCAGATCACGCGATGTTCATTAAAGTCGAGCCCGCCGGTGAAGGCGATCCGAGGCCCGGCCGGCAGCAGAGGCTCGGAGTCGACGCGGCGCTTGGCGGCGAGAAAGTCGCGGCTGTCGATCATGGCGGCGGTCAAGGATCGATGATTGACCTTGGAGCCCGAGCGGGGACGCCAGGACGAGCCAGTGTGCAATTCGAAGGCGTCGGCGGCCTGGTCGCGAAAGAGCTCTAGGCTGTCGCGGCGTTCGAGGAGCGTCTGCCCCTCGCAGATTAGGCGCTCCAGCTCCACCGAGCGGATTTCCGAGCCGTCCTGTTCCTTTTGGCTGCGCCGCTGCGCCTGCTCATTGTCATCGAGTTCTCGCTCGACGCGAAGGACCGCCCGGTGGAAGAGGTTGACCGTGGACCAGAGCAGCTCCTCGAGATCCGGCTCGAGGCGCGTGTCGGTTAGTGTCGCCAGGAGGGCGTCGAAGATGTCGGCAACGGCGCCGGTAATCGTCCCGGCGTCGGGCAGCGGCCGGGGGTCGGGCTCGTCGTGGAACGGACGGTAGCCGTAGAGCTGGAGTTCGGCGAGAACGCGCTCGGTCGAGGAGGCGGCAGGAATTGTCCCGATGCCTTGGTCGTTGGGATGGGTCGTCATTGGCGCTCTCCTTCGTCGGATCGGCCGCGACCCTCGCGGCCTTCGTGGCGACAGAAGGCGACGGGCCGGACCGGCTGGCACCGGGGCGCGCAGCGACCGGGCCGCAGCGTTAGCGAAGGATGGCGAAGCGCCGGCTATTTTGCCTCGCGATGTAAAGCGCCCGCAGGGCGCGACGGAAAATAGCCGGCCGCAGCCATTGTCCATTGCCGGCGCGCCCGACGCAAGGGTCGCCCTCTCAGAAGGCCGGGACGCGGCAGGCTCCGAGAAGGAAAAGAAGGTAATTGACGCAATCGCGTGAGGGCAGGGGATCGGGCGCTCGTTGCGTCACAAGAGGACGTCACCGCGCAGGCCTCATGAACCCGCTGATGTCCTGAGGGGCGAGTTGGTCTCTGATAGCCGCTCGCAACCGGGCCTTGCAAAGACGGCGGAGATCATCGTTGAAATCGCCAAGTTCGGAGCTGAGAACGACGGCCTCAATACCCGCGGCCGTCGCGCGGTCAAGAAGGGTCACTGATGCCCTTTCGCCGGCGGGGTCATTGTCGCGCAGGACATAGAGGCGGCGCAAGCTCTCAGGGAAATGGATGGCGGCGAGATGGGCGGAAGAGAGCGCTGCGATCATTGGCATGCGGGGCAGAAGACATCGAACCGAGAGCACGGTTTCGATCCCTTCGCCAGCCGCCATCACGTCGAGCGGCGCGCCAAACCGGACGCCATTGCCGAGCAGTTCTCCCATGGCGCGTCGAGGGCAGGCGATTGGCGCCTTGCCGCGCCCCGATTTGTCGAGCCATGTGCGATGCACGCCGGTGATCTTTCCCTCGAGGTCGGTGACCGCCGCGATCATCGCGGGCCAGGTCTCACGGGCTGACCCGTCCCCGGATCGGTAGTAGCAGCGTGGATGAAAACGGAGGCTTTGGAGATCCTGCAGCGTTGCAATCCCCCGATGATGCAGATAACGCGCCGCCAATGTGCCGGCGATCGGGCGTGACATGGCGAAAAGACGGCGCGCCGACTCCGGAGAACCTGTCCGCCGCTCTCTGCGATCGAGCCTTTGCTTCGGCCGTGGGTCAGCGCATGGCAGGCTGAGGAATCGCCGCGCTTCGTCGAGGACGTCGGAAAAATCATTCAGTTGGGCGCTTTCGTGAATGATGTCGAGGAGGTCGCCATATTCGCCCGAGGCCGCATCAGTCCAATGCCCTGCAGCGCCCTTGCCGCTCTCCGGACCCGTCAACCGCACGAACAGGCTGCGACCCGGCGTATTGCGGGCGTCGCCAACGATCCAGTAACGGCCGTGGCGGCAGCCGTTCGACAAATAGTATCGGCAGACCACCTCGGCGTCCTGGGCAAGGCGGCGCGATAATTCCGACGCAACTGAGCTCGACATGGAATCGCCTCCAACAAAAAAAGGGCCCGCCATTTCTGGCGAGCCCATGCGCAGTTGGACCCGTGAACGCTTACTCGGCGGCGATGCTTTGAGCGTCGTCGACCGGAGCCGGCTCGGCATCCTCATCAGGCGCGACAATTTCGTCGCTTGCAGGATCGGTTTCGGCCGCTGCGCCGTCTTCGACTGCCGCGGCTTCCTCCGGCGCCGAATGAGAACTGCCTTCCAATGAAGCCTGCGGCCCATGGCCCGGGGTGCGCAGCGGCTCGGGAAGCCAGCCCGCGCCGGTCAGAAGCGTTTCCGCCTCCCGCGCCATGTCGCCCTTCTTGAGCGCCTCAATCCGGCGGGAGACATCGGCGCCTTTCGCCTCGCGCACCGCCTGGAGGATGCGCGCCTTGGTGACCCGGCCGAGGAAATTGTCGACCGTGGGGATCCAGCCCGTCCCCGCGACGTCGAGGGCGAGCGTCGAGGCGAGACGGTCGGCATGGGCGATCGCTCGCGGCCGGCGGCTCCAGGGCTCGTGCACGGCGTTCACGGTCAACGAGACGCAATGCGCGAACAGACGCTGGCGCGTATCGGCGTCGAAGGTCGTCAGCACGTCCCACAGGTCCTGCGGCTCCGCCGGCAACTGCTGCGACCAGTCGAGATGGCGAGCGTCGACCTTTGCCGCGAGCGGCGTGTCGGAGAGCCCCGGCGCCTGGGCGCCGAAGGCGACGTTCTTGGCGTCAATCTCGAGGCAGGTGTCCACGGCATAGCGATAAAACAGCCGCAGGCACATGGCGTGGAGGGCCGAGAGGTGTGCAATCGCCGGATCCCTGCCGACCGCCTCGCGCAGCGCCAGCGTGCGATAGGCGGTCAGCTCAGTGAGCAACTTGTCGGGCAGGGGCCTCATCCCCTCATCCTCCTCGTCCGCAGCGGCGCCGTTCCGCACGCTTTCGCCGTCGTCGAGTTCGCAAGAAGACGAGAACGGGGTCTCTGCACGGGCGGCGTAGGTCGCCGTGGTCTCGGCCTCGCCCTGGGGCGTCTCAAGCTCTTCGATTGGCGCTTCGTCCTCCGGCCGGACATAGCCGCGCTCGACCCGGAGACGTCCGCTCCCATCGATGCTGACGAAGACGCCGGCGCGGGCGATCTCCTCTGGCGCATAGAGAACCGGGCGATCCTCGAAAGCTTCGAGCGCCGCCTCAATCTCGGCGAGACGCGCGTCGGCCTCCTCCGGAATTTCTTCCGCCTCCGAATAGGCCGCCTCCAATTGTTCGGCTTCGTTGCGCAGCGCCTCGCGGGCCGCCGCTTCCTCCTCGCTCAGAGGCTGGCGTTCGCCCTGAAGATGGCGAAGCCCATAGGTGTGGCCGTAAGGGAAGTCGATCGCCGTCTCGACCCATTTCCAGCCCTCTGCGCGGAGGGACTCAGCGTCGCGCGCAAGCTTCTCCGCGACGAGCCGCTCCAGGAGCGGAACGTCCTGGAGCCAGCCGCCGTCGTCGCACTGGAAGAGGTCGCGCATGATCGGCCCGCCGGCAGCCTTGTATTCTTCGGCCGCATAGAGCGCCCGTTTGTCGGAGGCCCGCACAGTGTCCTCGGTGAGAAGCCGGCGGATCTGATAGGCTTCCTTGTTGTAGGAGCGCTGGATCGCATTCCAGACCTGCTCCTGGCGCTCATGGTCGGGATTCACCGTGAAGGCCATCAGCTGGTCGAGGGTCATGCCGTCCTCGGCATAGACGTCGAGAAGCTGGGGCGACACCGACGCGAGCCGCAGGCGTTGCTTGACGACGGCGACGCTGACGAAGAAGGCGGCGGCGATCTCCTCCTCGCTATTTCCTTTCTCGCGCAGGAGCAGGAACGCGCGGAACTGATCGAGCGGATGCAGTGGCGCGCGCTGGACGTTTTCGGCAAGGCTGTCTTCTTCCGCGATTCCGTCAGTGCGCACCACGCAAGGGATCATGGCGTTGCGGGCCAGGCGCTTCTGCTTCACGAGAAGCTCAAGCGCCCGGTAACGGCGCCCGCCCGCGGGGATTTCGAACATGCCCGTCTCGGCGCCCTGGTCGTCGACTACCGGCCGCACGGTGATGCTCTGCAAGAGCGTGCGACGGGCGATGTCTTCCGCCAGCTCTTCGATCGAGACGCCGGCCTTGATCCGCCGCACATTTGACTGAGATAGCACCAGCTTGCTGAACGGAATATCGCGCGACGCGCTCAGTTGGATTTTCTGGACCGATTTTATCATTGTTTCAACTCCGCGACGGGCGACCGAGAGCCTCTCTCTCGACCTCCACCTCGTCACGAAGCGCAGCGCCGCCCTCGAACTCTAAAGGGCGACGCCGCAAAAACTCACTTGGGTAGGGAGCCGCCGCGACAGCTGCAGGCTGCGTGCAAGCTGTGCAACGACAAATATCACTGGGCGCGATCGAAGAGCTTCTTGGCGCGCGCCTCGAAATCCAGCCGCGCGTCCTGGTGGCTTTTTCCGCGCGCCACAGCCGTGATGCCCTGCACGAAATCGAAGACGCTTTCCGGCTTGCGGCCCTCTTCCGTCAGGACGGTCTGGATGATCTTCGCTGTCTCGGCTTTCGAGAAACCGCGCTTGCGCAAGAATTCCGTGCGGTCGTCGTCATTGCGGGCTACGATCCGCCGCCGCGCCGCCTTGATCCCGTTGACGAAGGGCAGGGGCGAGGAATTGGCGAAGCGGGTCAACGCCGGCGCCGCCTCATGCGCGAAGCGTACGGCGGCGTATTTGGAGTGGCGGATGGTAATCTCTTCGAAATCCTCCACGCCCCAAAGATTCCGGTTTTGGCACACTGCGCGCAGATAAAAGCTCGCAATGCCGAGCGTCTTCGCGCCCACTTCTGAATTCCAGCAGTAGAAGCCTCGAAAGAAGAGATCGGGCGAGCCGTCGGGAAGACGGCCGGCTTCGATCGGATTGAGATCATCGACAAGAAAGAGGAAGACGTCCCGGTCCGAGGCGTAGAGCGTCGTTGTCTCCTCCGTGACTCCGACATTGGGGTTATAGATCCCGGTCGACCAGTCGAGAACGCCTGGGACCTTCCAGCGTGTGTCGCCCATGCCATCGCCAGCGATGCGCTGCACGGCGGAGACGAGCTCATGGTCATAGATGCGGCCATAGTCGGGGCCGGTCACCGCGCGCAGCTCGACGCGGCCATCTTCGATTTCCAGCGTTTTCACCTGCTCGGCGCGGTGTGAAGTTAAGCCATATTGCAGATTGATTCCGGCGAGCGGGGCCGGGAGCTGGCGGAGGTAAGCCGCGGGCGCGCCGACGAGGCTTGCGAGCTGGCTGAAGCTCCAATGGGTCATGGCGACCGGTCTGTCGGAACCGGGCAAGCCGAGTGAAAGCCGTTCGGCGTCGTCACGGCTGGCTTCCACCCGGATTGCACCGCTCTCCACGGTCCTTGTGCAGCTGCGCTCAGTCCGGCCACGCACGGCGGCGAACAGATCCGACAAGGACAGGTATCGCTCGTCCTGCGGCCGAGAAAACCACTCTGACGACACGCGGCCAATACGCTCGCCGCGGCTTGCGTCCACCTTGTAGCCGCCACCATGGCCCCGAGCCGAATCCAAAATCTCCACCTGGGTCATCGATCGTCTCCGCGACGGGCGCCGAGAGCCTCACTCTCGGACCTCAACCCGTCACCGACCACTCGTCCGCACTCTCACTCTCAGGCTTCTCCGTTTTTCCCTACGGCTATACAGGCGGCGCCCACGTCCGAGAGCAAATGCCTAACCCTTTGAACCAAACATGAGAGACGCCCTGCGAAACCGAGCCGCGCTCGACTGGCTCAATTTCCTGCTCGCCGACGTCTAAGGCTGGGTGGGGCCTTTTCTCGCAATCTACTTCTGGTCGAGCCAAGGCTGGGACCCGACGTAAATCCGAATCGTCCGCGGGATCGCCACCGTCGCAGCGCGCATGTCGGCTGGCGCGCTGGCCCACTCGATGCGAGCGATGGGACTAGCTGAATCCGAGCAGAGAGAATTTTAGGCCGGGTGGCATGTTCTGTGCGACCCTCTCGAAAAAGGGGGCAGGGGTGCGAGACAACAAAGCGGCGGTGTTCAGCGGCGGGGCGGTGATCGGATCCCTCGGTGGCCTTATTGGCTTGGGCGGGGCCGAGTTTCGCCTGCCACTCCTGATTGGCGTGTTTCGGTTCCCTGCTCTCGAAGCAATCATCGTCAACAAGGCCACAAGTCTTGTCGTTGTCGCCACGGCCTTGCCGTTCCGGGCGGCGGCCGTGCCGCTGCATGAAGTCGGCGTACACTGGCCAATTGTCGTCAACCTTCTGGCCGGGAGCCTCCTTGGCGCATGGGTTGGGGCGGGGTGGGCGATCCGCCTCAAATCCGCGATTCTTTATCACGTGATTGCAATCCTGCTGCTTATGATCGCCCTGGTGCTGATCTTCGGCCACGATCCACACGGTGGCGGGACAGCCCTGGCGAGCGGCGGCTTTCAGCTCATCGCCGGAGTGGCGGCAGGTTTTGTCATCGGGGTGGTCGCCTCGCTCCTCGGGGTAGCGGGAGGCGAACTGCTCATTCCCACTCTGGTGCTGCTGTTCGGCGTGGATATCAAGCTTGCCGGAAGCCTTTCGCTTGCGGTCAGCTTGCCAACAATGATCGTCGGCTTCACGCGCTATAGCCGCGACCAGAGCTTTTCAATCCTCAAGCGAAGCCGCTCCTTCGTCCTTGTGATCGCGCTCGGCTCCATCGTGGGAACGTTTATTGGCGGACAGCTGCTGGGAATTATCCCCAGCTCGATTTTACTGCCGCTACTGGCGGGGATCCTGATTGCTTCCGCCATTAAGGTCTGGCGGCACAGTTGAGCCCTGCCTCAGGCCGCTTCCTGGAGAGCTGGCCCCGGAAATTCGGACAGTAGCTTGAGTGGATTTTCTGCCTGACAGCGGCAAGGATTCTTGCTGCGAATCAGGAGCATTCGATGACGAAACGGAGCCGCCGGACGCATTCTCCGGCCTTAAAGGCAAAAGTGGCTTTGGCCGCGATCAAGGGCGAGAAGACGCTGGCCGAGCTGGCGCAGCAATTCGACGTCCACCCGAACCAGATCACGACGTGGAAAAGTCAGTTGCTTGAAGGCGCGGCCGGCGTTTTCGGGCAGGAGAAGACGGAGCCAAAGGAAGCCGCCGTTGACTTGAAGGGGCTTCACGCGAAGATCGGCGAACTGACGCTGGAGAACGATTTTTTGTCCGGCGCGCTCACAAAAGCGGGATTGCTGAGCGCAAAAAGATGATCGACCGCGATCATGATCTTCCAATCGCCCGGCAGGCGAAGGCGCTGGGGGTTGCCCGCAGCTCCGTCTACTACAAGCCGCGGCCGGTTTCGGCCGAGGATCTGAAGCTGATGCGCCGCATTGACGAGTTGCATCTCGAACATCCCTTTGCGGGCGCGCGGATGCTGCGCGATCTGCTGCGGCGCGAGGGCGTCGCCGTGGGCCGCCGGCATGTCACGACGCTGATGAAGCGGATGGGGATCGAGGCGATCTATCGGCGGCCGAACACGAGCAAGCCCGCGCCGGGACACAAGGTTTATCCGTATCTGCTGCGCGGGGTGAAGATCGAACGACCAAACCAGGTCTGGGCGACGGACATCAGCTACATCCCGATGCGGCGCGGCTTCGTCTATCTCGTGGCGGTCGTCGACGTCTTCACGCGGCGCGTTCTTTCGCATCGCGTGTCGATCACGATGGAAGCGGAGATCTGCGTCGACGCCTTGAAAGAGGCGCTGGCGAAACACGACAAGCCGGAGATTTTCAACACGGATCAGGGCAGCCAGTTCACCAGTCTCGACTTCACCGGGGTGCTTATCGATGCGAAGGTCTCGATCAGCATGGACGGGAAAGGCGCTTGGCGAGACAATGTCTTTGTCGAGCGGCTGTGGCGCAGTGTGAAATACGAGGAGGTCTATTTGCGCGCCTACGACAGCGTGTCCGAGGCCCGTGCCTCGATCGGCCGGTATCTGGCCTTTTACAACGAGCGGCGCCCGCATTCGAGCCTTGACGGGCGCACGCCCGACGAGGCCTACTTCGGCCAACAGAAAACGGCGATGGCCGCATGACCGTCGCCGTCGATTTTGTCGCAGCTCTGGTCGGGCTACGCCCTCCCGCCGCCGCGACAAAATCGAGACGCCCCGCGTTCAGCAAACCCCGGCAGAGATCCACTCAAAATCCGCGGGGGGCTGTCCAGACAACCGAGGCCAGCTCTCTAGGAAAGCCCCACGGTGGCCCTCAGCCCTGAGGGACGCGCGATCAAATAGTTGGTCTACTCCCGCGCAGCCATCGCATATTCAGCATCTTTTTATTTGTGAAGGCTCAGACCGAGGCCAGCGGAACGTTTGATCAGTGAAGCCAACACGGCGAGCATGGCCGATTGTGACAATTTTCTTTTAGCGAAGGCCAGGCGATCAAACCTTCTCCCACTTGAGAGCCTCGCCGCTCGCCGGCGCGTCTGACAAGTAATTCCGACAAACAGCGGCTAAGCCGCGAGAGCGTAGCGCCAGTCCGTTCTGATGGTCGCGAAAACGCCGCCAGCGATCGCAGAGGCGCTGTAGCGGGTCTCGGCCTGTGAGGTATTGTCAACCAAGACGATGTCCATCGCCCCCTGCGCCAGCAACTCCTCGATGCGCCACTCGATGAAATCCTTAACGCTTTTTCGAGTGGGAAAATGGGCTGAGAATATCAACACGCCCCACTCGCTTAACACCGAGACGCTGAGATGGCTCATGCAGGGCTTTCTTCTTGATTTCAGGCTCGTTGAGAGCCAGGAGATACGCCCAGGGGAGGGCTCGATTCAAGCGAGGGGAAACCCTTAGACCTGTAATATAGGTTATGCGAACGGCCACGAAGTTCCGACCCAATCGGCGACGAGAAGCGTTTCGCTGGTCAGAACCTGGTGACGTGATTCAGCCTTCCGCGATGATGCGGCCATCCTTGACGATAACAGCGCCATTCTGCCGCCGCCAGAATCCATGTGCCTTCGGGCAAGTTCAAGCGCTCATGAATGTCCTTTTGATGATTATGCTCACAACAGCCGCTCGGCAGTCGAAATTCGTGGAAAATCTGGTGCCCAGAGGGACAAGATTTTTTCGAGCGATAGCCCAGTGAGCGCCGTCGTTATTTGCGGGCCTTTCGAGCGGCGTAGCGGGCATCCCTGGCTGCCTTGCGTTCGGCCGCAGATGCGACTTCAAGCTCTGCCTGTTCTACAACACTTGCATCGCGTTCAGCCTGTTCAGTTTTCAGGGCCATTTCGCGTTCGGCCTGGTCCTCCGCCGCGCGCGCTTCGGTGACGAGCCGGGCGGCTTCACGTTCTGCGGCTCGGACATCGCGCGCGGCAATGATCGCTTGCCGGGCCGTCAGCCGCTCGGCTGCGCCCTCATTGATCTGCGCAGTCAGGGCGCGGAATTATCCAACTTGGCTTTTTTCGCGGCCTCGGCAGCGCTCCTGCGCTCGTTGAAAGTGGCGTTCTTAAACGGTGTCATTCCTTCCGGTCCTCGCTGACTTATGATTTTTCACTGCGTTCGTTAGGGCTTCAATATAGTTCTCGCCTCTCTGTCATCTTGCCGTCCTTGCTTTCCGCTAAGCATAGCAGGGGACAACGGCGCCACTTTAGGCTAAGGTATGCCGCGAAGGATATACCAGCAGTCTTCTTTGGTCGCGTGGGAAAAGGCGTGAGCATCTTCTGCGTTTGAAAATCAAAACGCCGGCCCGAAGGCCGGCGTTTGCGCAGCTATCGCGACAGCTTAATTCACGCCGGCGCGGATCGCGAACTTCTCGCTGCCGCAAGCCACCGGGCCGTCGATAACATTGCCCTTTTCATTCGGCTTGCCGGTCCACGCGCAGTCCTTCTTGCCGTCGGTGCGGTCGACGAGGTTCACGGTATAGACGCCGCCCTCGACCTTGCCGTCGAGCTTGTAGGTTAGAACCGTGCCGTTATCCAGCTGCATGTCACCCTTGCCCGAAACCTTACTGCCCTCGGTCGCAACCATCCACGTGCCGTTGGCGCGCTTGATGCCGGACGTGGCGACTTCCGTCACGTTCCAGGAGCCGGCGAAGGCCGACGCGCTGAATGCCACGACCGCGAAGGCCGTCGTCAAACCAAGCTTGATCATCTTTCACTCCCATAAGTTTTGATTAAGGGCACTAACGGCCATAAGAGACTAAATGCGGCCTTCGCACCTTCTTTGTTCCGCTACTTCTCTTGAGCGAGAACTGTTTCAATTAGGTGTTATATCAGGCCGAATGGAGTTTCCCAGCCGAAGCCTTCCCGCTGCGCCGATCGTCAATGACGTCGTAGCTCAGCTTCTGACCCTCACTGAGGTCACGCATGCCAGCCTGCTCGACTGCGGAGATGTGGACGAAAACGTCCTTTCCACCATCGTCAGGTTGAATGAAACCGAAGCCCTTTTGGGCGTTAAACCACTTTACTGTTCCATAAAACATGAGAATTCCCACAAGTTCATATCAAGATCGTTTGCATGCGCGATCGCGCATACAAGGGTTAGGTCGAATTTTTAGGGGAGATTTCGTCAGCGGGGCCGCGGTCGGCGCAACCAACTGTTCGTCTAGAATTCAACGTGGAGATCGATACACGAAATTCATACAAGATACAAGATGCTTCTGTGTGTAGATGCTGAACCAGCCGCCGCGAGCCGCGGACGTTTGCGCGGATCAGCGCTCCTCGGCGCCGTTGCGGCGCTGATGACGGCCGACCTCGCGATGACCAACGGCCCGAACGAATCGACGGCGCTGCCGCCCGAGCAGTTAGACGTGCTTCGCGCCGGCTCCAGCGATCCGGTCATCGCCTTTCTCAAGGAGCGGTTGACTCAAAACGCAGCTCCCGACCGGCGCGACCGCGTCGAACTTCCGGCGATCGACTTCCACTGGCCAAATGCGACCCTCGATTACGACCTCGGCTATAATCGGATTCGGCTGAAGATTCTGGAAGACGCAGCCGGCGCCGGTTCGCCGGATGCAGTTTCGTTTGAGTCACGCCGCAAGTGTCAGGAGCCAATTTGGCGCGGTCTGCGTTGCGCGGTGGTCACGGAACTACGCAAGCAGCTGCCGTTTGCGCTTTTTGGCTTGGACACAGACAACGACATTGCTTTCATGAATGAGACTTTGAAGACCGATTGTGAGCAGGTGAACAATGAGGCCTTCTGTTGAATGACCTCGCGGAAGACATTCCTGACGAGGTTGACGCGCGTCTCGCCTAGATTGAGGCGGCGCTCGAGGTGTACATAGATCGCCCGATTCTTTATGTGTCTGTCCGGAGAAAAGTTGAGTCGAATGAGCCGGTTATGATTCAACGAGGCGATCTGACTCTATTGGAGATCCCATGTGGACGAACGAAAGCCGTGCCCGTTATGATCGCAGGAAGTTGCGCTATCCCAGCGATTTAACGGAATCGGAGTGGGGATTTGTCGGACCTCTGATCCCGCCTGCCAAGCGCGGGGGCGGCAAGCGGAGGGTGAACATACGCGAGGTGGTGAACGGCCTGATGTATCTTCTATCGACAGGCTGTCAGTGGCGTGCGCTTCCAAAGGACTTCCCGCCCAAAAGCACGGTTTATGGCTATTTTGATCTCGGGACATATGACGGGACGTTAGAACGCGTCCACCACGTGCTTTATGTTATGTGCCGGGAAGCGGAAGGGCGCGAGGCCAGTCCGACTGCCGCCGTCATTGACAGCCAGTGCGTGAAAAGCGCTGAAAACGTATGGCCCGCCCCGTCTGCAAGTGATTTTCGTCGTCCAGCCTGAACAATCTGCCAAAACGTATCCGGCCTTTCAGCTTCGCTGTTGGCCAAGATGGAGATTCGCGCATCCTGATCCTCATAAAGGGGACGGCGTCGAGCGCCATTTTTCAGCAAGGGTTCCAGGATGCCGATTGATCGTTAGGCCATCTTCCTCTCACCACACGCAGACTTCGGAAGCCGCCGCGCGAGCGGCGATCAATTCCACTTTTACGCCGAGACGGGGGTCGCCTCGTAGACGCGCTCATGGCGCAGCAGCGACCACACTGTGCGCGCCATTTTGGCTGCCAGCGCAACGACAGCGACGTTGTTGTGCGACCGCGTCAATAGCCCGCGCAGCCAGGCTCCAATGTGTCGCCCTTGATCAGAGTGGGCATCGCGGCGCGAGCGCCCTGGATCAGCATCTTTCGCAGGTACTTGCTTCCGCGCTTGGATATTCCCAGAAGCTTCGGCTTTCCGCCGGTTGTCGCTTGGCGGGGCACAAGGCCAAGCCATGCCTGGCAAGCTTGCGACTTCGCCCTACTTTGATGGTCGTCCACGGTGACTTCGACCAAAGATCCCCATCGGAGTGCGTACAAGCCATGACTTTGCCGCAGTCCTCGACGGCGCTCTGGACGAACCAAGTTTATTCAGCGATGGACCAGCCCGGCCGCGGGGCGCCAATCCCACTATCGGTTGGGCCGCAGGAGACAATAATGAAGTCCATCTTGAAAGCGGCGGCCCAGGCCTTGGCCACTTTGGGACTCAAAAGGAAAACAAAGGTCGAGAGCGTATCGCCCAAGGGATTGCAGTTGCTTGTCGCGGCTCACCCGCCAGCGGGCTTGACGACTTCAGACGGGGTTTGTGTCAACCTGACCATCAACCAGGTCCCTTACTCCTTTACGCTTGATCCTCGCACGACGCTCCTTGACTTGCTGCGCGAGAAACTTGACCTGACCGGGACAAAGAAGGGCTGTGATCAGGGCCAGTGCGGCGCCTGTACCGTCCTTATTGACGGCCGGCGCATCAACTCGTGCATGACGTTTGCCGTCATGTGCGACGGAGCGCAGATCACGACAATCGAGGGTCTAGCGGCGGACGGCGCGCTGCATCCACTTCAGCAAGCGTTCATCGACCATGACGCGTTTCAATGCGGCTATTGCACGCCGGGGCAAATCTGCTCAGCGGTGGGGTTGATCGCCGAGGGCAGGGCGAAAACTGCAGAAGACATCCGTGAACTCATGAGTGGCAACGTCTGCCGCTGCGGGGCCTATCCCAACATAGTCGCGGCAATCCAGCAAGCGATGGGGCGATCATGATCAGCTTTCATTATGCGCGCGCCCGTGATGTCGGGGATGCGATACGCCAGATCGCCGGCGATTCAAACGCAAAATTCATTGCAGGCGGCACCAATCTTATCGATCTCATGAAGATGGACGTCGAAAAACCAACGAAGGTTATCGACATCACGCGGCTGCCGCTGACGCAGGTTGAAGATACACCGAATGGCCGCTTCCATATCGGAGCGCTCGTTCGAAACTCCGACCTGGCCTATCATCCACTCATAGAGAAGCGCTATCCCGTCCTTGCCAGCGCCATCATGGCCGGCGCGTCTCAGCAACTGCGCAATATGGCGTCGACGGGCGGCAATCTCATGCAGCGCACGCGTTGCCACTACTTTTATGACGTAGCGACGCCCTGCAACAAACGCCAGCCGGGGACCGGCTGCTCGGCTATCGACGGCCAAAACCGCATGCACGCGATCCTCGGCGGCAGCGATGCCTGCATCGCCACGCATCCGTCCGACATGTGCGTGGCGCTCGCGCTGTTGGAGGCGACGGTCCACGTCAGCAGCACGTCCGGCGACCGAATGATCGCGTTTGCGGATTTCCACCGGCTGCCGGGCGATACGCCGCAGCGCGACACCAACCTCGAAGCCGGCGAGATCATCACGGCTGTTGAACTGCCGCCGAAGGGCTTCGCCACAAACTACACTTACTTGAAACTTCGCGACCGGCTCTCTTATGCGTTCGCCCTCGTTTCTGTCGCGGTCGGGCTCGAACTCGATGGCGAAATCATCAAGGAAGGGCGCTTCGCCCTCGGGAGCGTCGCGCATAAGCCCTGGCGCGATCTGCAGGCCGAAGCCGCGTTGCTGGGGCAGCCCGCCAACGCCGCAACATTCGCTCGCGCCGCGGATGTATTGCTGCGCGACGCCAAGGGCTATTGCCGCAATGCCTTCAAGATCGACCTCGCGCGCCGCTGCATCGTGCGCGCGCTCACACAAGCGGCGCGCGGCACGCCGCAGTCGCAGTCTTCCAAGAAGATCGTCTGAGCATGGCCATGGCATCCTACATAGGTACTCCTACGTCCCGTATTGACGGATTGGCGAAAGTCACAGGTAAGGCAAAATACGCGGCCGAGTTCAACGCGCCAGGCCTTGTTCATGGCAGTATTGTAACCTCGACAATAGCAAAAGGTTGCGTCGCACGGATCGATTGCAGCGCCGCCCTAGGCGTCAAGGGCGTGCTCGACGTGTTTACGCACGCGAACCGCCCGTCCATGGCTGACGACGATCAGGCCTACAAGGATGACGTTGCACCGGGAGGATCGCCGTTCCGGCCGCTCTATGGCAGTAGGATTATGTTCAATGGACAGCCCATCGCGCTCGTCGTCGCCGAAACGTCGGAGATCGCGCGCTTTGCAGCGTCGTTGGTCCGGGTCGAGTATGAAACGGACTCGCACGCTACAGATATGCGCCGTCGGCGCGAAGCTTCGATTCCGGTGAAAGCTCTAGCCCGTCCGGACGACGCGCCGTGTACGCCGCCCAAGTCCCGTGGCAGGCCGGCGGAGGCGCTTGCCGCCGCGGCAGTGCGCCACGCCGGCGAATATTACGTCCCGATCGAGCATCACAACCCAATGGAGCTTTATGCTTCGACGGTGGTCTACGAGGGCGGTGGCAAGCTCACCGTCTATGACAAGACGCAGGGCGTGCAGAACGTTCAGCGCTATTTGTGCGGCGTGTTCGGGATGAGGCCTGAGGATGTGCGCGTCATGTCGCCCTTCGTGGGCGGCGCGTTCGGCTCGGGCCTCCGCCCGCAGTTCCAGGTGGTGCTGGCGGTACTGGCGGCGCGCGCACTGCAACGCTCGGTCCGTGTCGTGTTGACGCGGCCGCAGATGTACGTGCTGGGCTACCGACCCGCCATGACACAGCGAATCGAGCTGGGCGCGAACGCCGCCGGAACCCTTGATGCAATCGTGCATGACGCGATCACAGTGACCTCGCAGTACGAGGATTACTTCCGGCAGGAGACCGGCTGGTCGGGCCTGCTCTACACATGCGCCAATGCGAAATATGAGCACAAGCTCGCGCGGCTTGATCTGGCGACCCCTTGTGACATGCGCGCGCCAAGCGCCCCAACAGCTCACTTTGCGCTTGAATCCGCGATGGATGAGTTGGCTATTGCACTCAATCTCGATCCGCTCGAACTACGGCTGCGATGTTATTCTGAACGCGACCAGAACAGCGATCGACCATTTAGCAGTAAGGCGCTGCGGGAATGCTATCGCCAGGGCGCCGAGGCGTTCGGCTGGGATAAACGCAATCCCGAGCCGCGCTCGATGCGGGACGCCGGCGATCTAGTCGGGTGGGGCATGGCGACCGGCATGTGGGAGGCGTTGCAGATGCCGATCACTGTCCGTATCGCACTGAGCGCCAACGGCCAAGCGGAGGTCGCCTGCGCAACCTCCGATATTGGCACCGGCACCTACACGATCATGGCGCAGGTCGCGGCAGACGTGCTCGGGCTGCCGCTCGAAAACGTCAGCATCAAGCTCGGCGACTCGAGCCTCCCGCGGTCGCCGGTAGAAGGCGGATCATGGATCGCCGCCTCGGTATCCAACGGGATCGCAACGACAGCCAACGCAATCCGCGACGAGCTGTTGCGGCTAGCGAAAAAGACGTCAAATTCGCCGCCCGCGAACCTCGCGGCCGGTGAGGTCACGCTTGCGGACGGCAAATTGATGAGCAAGGGCGACGCGTCGCGTTCGGCGCCGATCGCGGATGTGATGCGGCAGAGCGGCATGGATCGCATCGAAGAGGAGAGAACCACCGACCCCAGCAATGATATCGCGCGCGCGCACAACACTCACGCAGCGGTCTTTGCCGAGGTGAAGATCGACGAGCAACTGGGGATTGTCCGAGTCACGCGCGTCGTTAGCGCGATCGCCGCCGGGCGTATCCTGAATGCCAAGACTGCGAGCAGCCAGATCCTCGGCGGTGTGGTCTGGGGGATCGGCATGGCGCTTCATGAGGAGACAATGATTGATGAAAAGCTCGGCCGCATAATGAACGCCAACATCGCCGAATATTACGTGCCAGTGAACGCGGACATTCACGACATCAAAGTCATCTTTGTCGATGAGGCGGACGACGGCAATCCGCTCGGCGTCAAGGGGGTAGGCGAGATCGGCATTGTCGGCGTTGCAGCGGCGATCGCGAACGCTGTCTGCCATGCGACTGGAAGGCGCGTGCGAGACCTGCCGATTACGCTCGATAAACTGCTGTAGCGGGCGTTTGTCCCTGTGTCCTTGAATCCGTCCAACACTGCCAAGTGTGCGAGATACTCGGAGGGCCGCAATGGTTCGAGACCACCAGCCAGGCCGAGCCGTCTTCCGATCAATTGTGCGTGGGAGAGCCAACTCAGCCCGGACCCTACCTGATTCGAGGCGCCATCTGGCGTTAAGCTTATGCCGCACCGCCATTCGGAGGACCGGCTACACGGTCATCTCCGGCATTTCTACATCGGGGGCTTGGCGATCGATTTGACGGCGATAAGCTTCAGGCATATCCACCCGGGAGCGTCATCGTTCTCCCCGGTGATACGTGCGTGAGGCTTTCTTAATGTGGGGATTTGCAAATTTCCTTCTATACCACAGCCAAAAACCGCCAAGGGCGCTGATGGATAGGAATGAAGTTGCGATTAATTCACGGATAGACGTCTCGCCAACCGTGAACTCGAAAGTTGCATTGTACTCTTTTGATCCATTTTGATCCTTCGCTCTAATAAGAGCAATATAGCTCCCTCGTTCTAAGAAATTGTGTTCGTACGTAAGAGTCCCGGTGTTGAATTTTGCGGGAGGGAGATATGCCTCAAGTGATTTTGCATTCCATACCATCTCGCTGTCTATGTTTCCAGTAGCCTTAATTAGACGAAGCTCAATGGTCATATCGCGCAGCTCATCTTGCATAGAGTCGATTACGATTATCGTCGGACCAGTTTCCGGAATTTCCTCGCAAAATTGATTTCGAGACTTTAGCGGCTGGTAGAATGTAAAGGTAAGGACATCAGGACCTATCTTTGTAACGCATTGCTCTATCTGCTGGATCGGGCCCCCCGTTACCTGCTGAGCTTCGACCGGCGTTTGAAGCCAAATTGCGGCGACGAAGGCGAGTAGCAACCTCATCATCGTCCTTTCACCTGCTGCATCCAACAGATTGATCGGTGCTTAGACTTGCTTCCCCCCTGACGCGATACGCAGCTAAGGGCTCCATCGCTCCTTGGGGATTGGCTCGAGACACCGAATTTTCGGATAGAATGGGATTCAGGTTTTCTCCGTCTGGAGGTGCGCCGTTCATGTTTTCGCGCACCGGGCGCTTGCCCTGGTGAAGTCCGCGCATCTCCTCGCCCGTGAGCGTCTCGAACTCCAGCAAGGCGTTCGCCAGCGTATCGAGCTGAGACCGCTGCTCGGTCAGGATCTGCTTCGCCTTGTCGTAGCCTTCCTGAACAAGACGACGCACTTCCGCGTCGATCGTCTGCTGCGTCGCCTCCGACAAGGTCTGCTGACGGCCGAGCGAATAGCCCAGGAACTGCTCCTGCTGCGGCTCCGCATAGGCGACCGTCCCCAGCTTGTCCGAGAAGCCAAGCTGCGTGATCATCGCCCGCGCCACCCGCGTGCACTGCTGGATGTCGGAGGCCGCGCCGGACGTCACCTTGTCGTGGCCGAAGATCAGCTCCTCCGCCACGCGGCCGCCCATCGCGATCGCCAGCATCGCCGTCAGTTGCTCGTAGGTCTGCGACACCTGATCCCGCTCCGGCAGGCCCTGCACCATGCCCAGCGCGCGGCCGCGCGGGATGATCGTCGCCTTGTGGATCGGCATCGCGCCCGGAACGGTGAGCTGCACCAGCGCATGACCGCCCTCGTGATAGGCCGTGAGCTTCTTCTCCTCCTCCGTCATGGAGAGGGTGCGACGCTCCGCGCCCATCATGATCTTGTCGCGCGCGTCCTCGAACTCCTGATTCGTGACGATCCGCTTCGACCGGCGCGCCGCAAGCAGCGCCGCCTCGTTGACAAGGTTCATCAGATCCGCGCCCGAGAAGCCCGGCGTGCCGCGCGCGACGACCTTGAGGTCCACATCCGGCGCCAGCGGCACCTTGCGGGCGTGGACCTTGAGGATCTTCTCGCGACCGATGAAGTCAGGATTGGGCACCTGAATCTGACGGTCGAAGCGGCCCGGACGCATCAGCGCCGGATCGAGAACGTCCGGACGGTTGGTCGCCGCGATGAGGATGATCCCCTCATTCGCCTCGAAGCCGTCCATCTCGACCAGCAGCTGGTTCAGGGTCTGCTCGCGCTCGTCATTGCCGCCGCCGAGACCGGCGCCGCGATGACGGCCCACCGCGTCGATTTCGTCGACGAAGATAATGCAGGGCGCGTTCTTCTTCGCCTGCTCGAACATGTCGCGGACGCGGCTCGCGCCGACGCCGACGAACATTTCGACGAAGTCAGAACCCGAGATCGAGAAGAAGGGCACGCCGGCTTCGCCGGCGATGGCGCGCGCCAGCAGAGTCTTACCCGTGCCGGGCGGACCAACGAGCAGCACGCCGCGCGGAATACGCCCGCCCAGACGCTGGAACTTGCCCGGATCGCGCAGGAATTCGACGATTTCCTGAAGGTCTTCCTTCGCCTCGTCGACCCCGGCGACGTCCTCGAAGGTGACCTTGCCGGCCATCTCCGTAAAAAGTTTCGCTTTCGACGTACCAAGTCCTGTCGACCGAAGCCCACCGAGTCCTCCGGTTTGCGAGAGACGCCAGAGATAAGCCCAAATTGCGACCAAAATGATTGGTAACCCGATTGTTAGCGCGGTCCCCCAAAAGCGGACCCCTGCGCTTTCAGCCCTTACTGTAACTTCGACGTGAGAATTTAAAAGCTTCTGAGACACGTTCGTGTGGGGCGGCGCGTAAGTTTGGAATGCGCGGTTGTCGCCGAAGTGACCGATTATTTCCTGACCGGAAATGGTGACATCGTGGACCCTGCCTTCGTGCAACTGGGATAAGAAGTTGCTATAGGACATCTCCAGACCAACGTTCTTGAGCTGGCTTTGAAGGTAGAAGGTTAAGACGAGCAGCGCGACGACCACGAAGAAAAAGATCCAGGGCGAGAAACGCTTCCATGCGGAATCCATAATGCACCTCTTAGACGTTGATCCGGCCTTCACTCTTGCTATGTCTGGTGGTCTCACTAGT
>NZ_KE124771.1 GCF_000188155.2 Methylocystis sp. ATCC 49242 | reverse complement strand
GGAAAAATCCATGCAGCCTTTGACGATTGGGCGACTGGCGGCGGCGGCGGGCGTCAATTTAGAGACCGTGCGCTATTACGAGCGCATTGGTTTAATGTCGCCGCCCGGACGGACAGCGAGCGGACATCGAGCTTACGAACAGCCGCACGTCCGAAGACTATCCTTTATCCGTCGCGCCCGCGAGCTTGGATTCAGCATCGAGCAAATCCGCGCGCTCTTGGCTCTCGCCGAGCCGTCTCGTGCGTCGTGCGCCGAGGTGAGAGAGATCGCGCGAACGCACCTTGACGAGGTGCGGGCGAAGCTCGTTGATCTCGCCAAGCTCGAATGTATTCTGGTTGAGACTGTCGCCCGCTGTTCCGGCGACGCCGCTCCTTCATGTCCGGTGCTCGATATGCTGGCGTCCCCGTAGTGCGGCTCAGGCGAGTCCGACGACGAGGGTGCTGCGGGCGGCTTCGACCACATCGTCGGTGATGACGGTGAGTTCGTTGATTTTCATGATGCGCTCGATTTGCGTGAACAGGCGATGCAGGAGCCGAAAATTGCCGCCGGTGATGCGGGCAATCGAAGCTACGGCTTGGGCGTCTGTGAAATCCGCGCCGTCGAGATCGACGCCAAGCGCGCGCCAGTGGCGGGTAAGCACGAAGGAAAGCTCGTCGCCGGTGAGGGGCCGGTAATGGTGCGCGAACCCGACGCGGCTGTAGAACTGCGGGTAGCGCTCCAGCCGCTTTTCCATGCCGGGCATGCCGATGAGAATGACGCCGACGCCGGTGCGGTCGTATATGTCGCGGATGAATTCGATCGCCGTCACCGACAGGCGCTCGGCCTCGTCGAAAATCAGCATCTCGATATGGCGTGCGCCAAGATCGATCACTTGGAAGCCGGTTTCGTCCTGGTGCAAATGCCCGTCGATGCAGGTGTTGACGTGGAACATGCGCGTATCCAGAGTTTCGCGCAGGTCGCGCAAGGTTCCAAGCACGGTCGGCGTATGGAAGACGGCGCGCGAACGCGCCAAGGTCGCGCAGATTTCCGCGCGTTCAGGATGCTCCCGCGCACCCTGTTCAATGAATGGCTCGATCAAATCCCAGTGCGCGTAACGCCGCGCCGACAGGGTTTTACCCACGCCCGCCGGACCGTAGCAGAGGCCGATGTAGCGATGTTTCCGGACGGCGTTCGCAAACTCCACAAAGCGGCGATGCTCTTTGGTGGCGATGAATGTTCCTAAAAGACGGCCGTTGTGCTCCATGGTTCAATCGCTATCGGCATAGGTTCGCAGCTTTGGTTTTTTCGCGGGGGCGGCGGGTAGTGGCGCTGGCGCGGCTTCGACGGCTGGCAGAAAATCCGTCACGCGCGCGACGCGCTCGCGGATTTGCGTGCGCAAGGAACGGCGATAGGCGGTGCGCGCAGTCTCAATGTCTTTGAGCGTCACGGTGCGCCCGGCATGCTCGGGACTGACCGCGCGGCATAGGAAGCGATTTTGGTGAAAGACGCGGATTTCCGAGAGGTCGCGGGGATCGTAGCGGATGGTGACGGCTTCCCCGACATAGGCCGCCAATGTCGTGTCGAGGTAGCGCAGCCCCTGAAAGCTTATGCCATCACGGCGCACGGTGCGCGCCTTGGCGACCGTCAGTAAAAGCAGGTCGAGGTCGTCTAGACTCTCGGGCATGCGCGGCAACCAGCCCGCGCCAAGCCATGCCGCATGCGGCGCTTGCTCTGTCTGGCTATGCGGGCGGGCGTGATAGACGCCGACGATGAAAGCGCCGATCGCCGCGTCGAGTTCGGAAAGCGACAGCGCGGGCGCGCTTACGGGTTTTCCTTCGATCAGCCGTCCGGCCAGTTGTGGCAAAAGCTCCGTATTGATGGTGCCGAAGAAGCGCTCGATTTTGCCGCGTCCCTGCGGCCTGCCCACGGTCGAATGAATGAGTTCGATCCGAAGCGCCGCCGCGACCTGTTCGAGGTGGATGCTCGTGAAGTCGCTGCCGTGATCGACATAAAGAACGTCGGGAATACCGCAAACCGGCCATGCCGGGTTCGCCTTGCGCCAAATGGCTTGCCGCAGCGCCAGCGACGTATGCAGCGCGGACGGCGCGCCGAGAAAGACCATATATCCGGCGACCGCGCGGGAATGATCGTCGAGAACGACGGTGAGCCAAGGCCGCGCGGGTTTGCCGTTCGCATCGACGACCAAAATGTCGAGCAAGGTATGATCCGCTTGCCAAAGCGCGTTTGGCGTTTCGGCACGGTGCCGGTGAATGAGTTCATAGCGATTGCGAAAGGCCGCAGCGCCTTCATGCGCCAGTGTCGTCAGCGCCGGATCGAGACCGCGAACAATGGCGTGAACGGTCGCGTAGGACGGCGCTTTGGCGTTGCGTTCCTTCGCAATCTTCACGGCCTCGCGGTGTATTGCCACGACCGAAGGGCGCGGCTTGCGCAAGGCCAGCCCTTCAACCAGCGCGACGAAATCAGCGGACAGCTTACGGGTTCCGGCGTCGCGGCGCACGGGCCGGACAAGACCGGCGAGGCCATCGGCGCGATAGCGCATGAGCCAGCGTTGTGCCGTGCGCGCGGCGACGCCAGCTTGTCGGGCGGCGCGGGCGAGCGAAACCTGTTGCTCAAGATGAGGCCGCAGGATCGCAAGCCGCCCCATGGCGTCCTTGCGCTGCTGTTCCGACAGGCAAGCGAGGGATGGCGGGGGCGTGGACTCGCTCATCGCTTCGTCCTTTCACGCGGGCGGATTGGTCAAGATTCTGTCCGTAAGAGGATCGTTCAACGGACAGTCTGGCCTCGACGGCGCACCCCCTCAAATCCGGGGCTGCACTCGTCTCAATGAGATGGTACGATGATTCTCTCAAGAGCGGTACCTTAATCGTACGTTTTCGCCATGACGACCATCACAATCGGCTATGCCCGCTGCTCGACCGACAAGCAGGACCTCGCCGCCCAAAGGGCGGCACTGGAAAAGCTCGGCGTCCGCCCGGAGCGCATCTACACCGACCATGGTCTGACAGGGACCAACCGCGCGCGGCCCGGACTCGACCAGGCGCTTGCCGCCGTCCGCTCCGGAGACACGCTCG
Source organism: Methylocystis sp. ATCC 49242 (assembly GCF_000188155.2). Lineage (NCBI taxonomy): Bacteria > Pseudomonadati > Pseudomonadota > Alphaproteobacteria > Hyphomicrobiales > Methylocystaceae > Methylocystis > Methylocystis sp. ATCC 49242. The sequence continues at coordinate 33,331 of NZ_KE124771.1, read as the reverse complement.
TCGTGCCGAAACTGGACCGGCTGGCGCGCTCCGTCCCGGACGCGCGCGCGATCGCCGACGATCTGGCCAAGCGGGGCGTCAGGCTCGCTCTAGGGGCGAGCGTCTATGACCCTGCCGACCCCATGGGCAAAATGTTCTTCAACATCCTCGCCACCTTCGCAGAGTTCGAGGCCGATCTTATTCGGATGCGCACCCGCGAGGGCATGGCGGTCGCCCGCGCCAAAGGGAAATTGCGCGGCAAGCAGCCGAAGCTCTCCGACAAGCAGCAAAACGAGCTGCGCCGCATGCACGATACCGGCGACTACTCCATCAGCGACTTGGCCGAGGTGTTTTCCATCTCCCGCCCGACCGTCTACCGCACCCTCGGTCGCGCCAAATAGCGATCAAAAAACACCGCCACTTATCGATAAAAGTCACACGGCAACGATCAAGGAAATTCTTCGAAAGTCTTAATTTTTGCAAAAAGCGCGTCAACGAGCTCCGAAGAGATTGCCAACAAGGTTGGTTACTGTCAGGTGACCTTCTTCTCGTCTTCCTCAATCAGCCGCTTTATCTTGGCCTTGTCGATATCGATCTCAAGCTGCTGCAGAATCTCCTCAGCGGCATCGAGCAGCGTGAGCCTGTCTTTCTTCTTCCAATGGGACCAGTAGACACGAGTCATATAGTGGCCGACCATTATGACACGGAAGAAAGTGGCGCTGGGTAGTTTCTTTATGGCCTCCCGCAGCGGCTTGCGACCCTTTTCCGGATCAATGTCGATCAGCCAGGTGCTGCGGAGGACCTGCTCAAGGACCCCCTCAACCTCCGCCTTGTCGACGCTCGGCGATAGGACGCGGTGTCGCGCCTGCTCCGACAGAAAGTGCATCACGCGCTGCACCGGCACGGCCATCGAGGTATATTCGATGATGTCGACAACATCGCTGACGAACTGACGCTTTTCTTCGAGCTCGCCGGGCCCAGGCATATTCGCAAGGGCCTCATCGGCTGTGAGAGCCCGCTTCATTGCCTCGAAGTCGATCTCAAGCTGTAGACGGCACCATTCATCGATCACCGCCGCCGCGCCTGTGACCAGGAATGTGCTCAGGCAGCGTTTGTCGTCGGCTTCTAGATGTTCGGCACCGGCCCCAAGAAGGACTGTGGCAACGGTCCAGGAGAGCCAGGCCTGTTCGAGGGGCTCAAACTTCTTCGTCCAGGCCTCGTCCTCTTCGCCCATCTGGGCTCCGCGCTGCCGGCCGACCGCTTCGCGAATTCGATCGGACTGGTCCAGAACCTTCTGCTTCTCGACCGCATTGCGCGCGCCATCGCGCACGGCCCTGGTTGCGTCCTGGAGACGCTGCTTGAGGCGGTTGGTGGATTCCTGGCGTCGGACGGTGGCCGGGAAAATACATTCGCCGAGGAGAATGTTCTCTCCGGGGTTCTTCGCCCTCAGTTCCGCAATTGACGCCTCCAAGGCGTCCTTAATGCGGATTATTATGTCGGGTGCCGCTCCAATTTCTGCGTACAGATCGAACGTTGCGAAATCGAAATCTTGGTCGATGACGAAGTAGCGCTTGGCCAGCTCAGGCTTCGCCGCGAGCTCGGCCGCGAGTAGGTACGACTCGATGAACGGCAGGGAGATTCGCGCCTTCCCGGATTCAAAGTGCATGATACCCTGATCGACGAACCCGTTGATGAACGCCAAGGGGTCGATGTCGAAGTCATGACGATCGGCGAACACCTTGGTGAAGGCGATGAGCTCGGCTTGGTCGAACGAGCGCTTTTCAAGCATCATCTCGACGGTGAGGTTCCGCAAAAAGCGGGAGCGGGCCTTTTTGCCCAAAGCCACATCGGCCTTGTCACCCGCAACGATGAACGTGAGAAAGCCATCGACCGCAAGCTGGATGAGTTCTGAACGCCGGTTGGCTTGGAGCAAAGCCGAGAGGGTTTCGCGCGGGATGCCCGCAAAGTAGGTTGGGTGGGCATCCAGGCTGAATTCATAGAATGTATCCCGCAGCCTCTTGGCGATGACCTCGGACTCATCGCCACTCATCCCGAAATTTTTCTCAATGAAGTGGGCGATCTCGAGAAATGAGATTTCGCAGCTGTCGTAATGCACGGCGGCCGACCTACTAGCGAAGTTCGACTCCCCGATCAGAGCGTCATCGCCTTGGACGATGAAGATGCATTTCGCGTCATGATATTTTTCCACCTCGTCCAGGATCGCCTCAACTCGATGCTTCGAGGTGAACGGCATGTTCTCGATGATGAAGACCAGGCGCGCACCCGCGTGGTCATTAATCTGGGCGAGGTCGGGCGAGACGATCTCCGCGAAGGTAGTCTTTTTGCCGCGGATGTTTTCGCCATCGATGACGACGGGCATAGTCTGCCGATCATCGAGTTCGGTTGTCAGCAGATCGCTCGCGATGACCCACGGCAGACTCTGGTCCGGATAGGTGCGGGGAATGCTGAGCACAATCCGGTCACGGGTTTTGAGAACGTCGCGAACGTCAACTGGTGTGTCATCTCTTTGGACCAGAGCGTCCTCGGCAGAACGCCGGACGCGCGGCATCGGGAGTCTGTAACCCTTATGCTGCAGCTTGTACTCCGGCGACAGCTTGCGGAGAGCCTCGTCGATTTCCTTGGTCACCAACTCTATGCTTTCAGTGATCAGATCCTTCTCGACCGGGCTGGCTGTCAGCAGGAGCGTCTCTTGGTTACCGCTCCGACGCTCCTGCAACGCCTTCTCGAAGTAAGGGTTTCTGGTGATCTGGAGATGCAGGAAGCTGGCGGCGTTCGCCGCCGCAAGGGTGCGAACGCCGCCCTTGCTGGCGTACTCAAGCTTTTTCTTGCCCTTGTCTGCGTAGTCGGAGATGCCGCGGACCGTCATCGCCGGACGTTCGCCGTGGTATCTGGCCTGCGAGAACACGCCTCCGGACTCGGTTTCGATAGCGAGAAGAGCACGGTCAACTGCCCGGAGTTTCTTGTTGTAGGTCTCGCTCTTGCTCACCATCCCGCACACGATCACGCCATTCTGCGTCTTCGGTTCGGCGATCCGTTCAGTCTTGCCACCGGGAGCGGGCACCTCGTCGGCGACCAGTTTCTCGGCGACTGACTTCCGCTGTTCCTGCCACTGCAGGTAAATTGGACGCAGATGGGGCTGCGTGCGCATGTAGCCGAAGGCATGAGTAAACTTGTCCGGCGTATCGTAGTGCGTGGGCGAGAACTCTGTGTCCGAACTGTCGTCGTCAAGATCGGTTATTTTGTTGTTATCGAGGACGTCAGCGATCTTCCCGCTGTAGCAGACACTGCCAAGGCGCATATCGTCGCTCAGGCTGCCCGCGATGCCGAGGCACATCATCAAACCGATGTCATAGCGCTCTAGAAGGAAGTTCGCCGCGTTCATCGCGTGCGTCCTCCCCATGCCTTGCTGCTGCACCACGATCATGCGGATGTTGGGCTTCCCGCTGTTGACGGCATGGCAGAAGACCGTGTCGGTGCTCCGATCGTCCACGCTCGGGAACTGGTCTATGACTTGAAGCAGTTCCTCCTCAAGTGGCACTACCAAGCCGATGTCGAAATACTCAGGAAGCTTGTCTTTTGTGGTCATCGTTTCGGCATACTGCCTTGATAAACGGCGGACAACTGTTCTTTTTCCGTTCTCCACCATTCCGCAGTGGCGGATTGTGCGTATCCCGCGTGAAAAGATGTGCCAAAGCCCAGACTTGGGCATTGGCGCGGTAAGCCCTCCGCCGCGCTGGCGCGGGCGGGTCAAGGCCGCGAAGCGCCCCGGAGGGGTTGCCTTGAGGCGTCCGCGACGGCGTGGCCTAACCCTTTCGTAAGGAATGAGCGGCGGATTTCCGCCGTTTCCGATTCGGATGTGGTTTGTCCCCGTCCTGGGCCAGGATTCCCGACGCGAGACAGCACGCGATGCGCTCGCCTTCACCAACTGGAAAGATCGTGGCGCCCAAGCGAAGCCGGAACACTGGTCGCAGGTCCGCCATGGCGACCATGATGATCGCTTCCCGGCCTGCCTTTGGTTACAATGATGGTCGCTGCAGCTTCGCTGCCGGAGAGACAATGTCGTCACAGCCTCAGATCGCCAGCCATACGGAGGCGATCGACCTCCTCGACCACTATCTTGCAAGCGGCAACGCGGCGATGCTCGCCCCGTATATTCGCGCCATGTCGGACGATAACGCCGTAGCCGTGTTCGCGATCATGCAGGGCTCCGGCAATGAGATGGCGCCATTCGTCAGGCTTCTCGGTCTTCTCGGCGTCCGTGGACTGATCGACGCCACAGAGGCGCTCGATTACATCCGGCGCGATCGAAACAGGGCGTCCTGAGGCGGTCTGTCCCGGGCCTCACAGCATCCTCACCGCCGCCGTCCTGTCGCCCCGCTGGCCGCGTCGATCCCTACGGGCAGCATCGCGGTCGCCCCGCCAAACCGCTGTCCGGCGAATAGAGCGGCGGCGGGCCCGCAGCCCCTGGCCTGATCAGAACCCGAAATCGACGCCCGGCCCTTCGTCGCGCATCAGCCCGGCCGCCATGGCGTAGGCTGCGCTCCGGGCCTCCCTGAACGCCGCCATCGCCGACTGCTCGGCCTCGAGAATCTGGATGGCGTCAGTTTTCCGGTCGACCGGCTGCGTCCTCAACGCCCGCAGTTGACGCCGCGCTTCCTCCACGAGTTCGTCCAGCCGCGCGCGATCCTCCTGCGAGACATGACGGGCGTTGCGAAGGCCGCGATAGCTGGCGCCGCCGAGCCACCCCTCGAACGCCTCGCGCGCCCGGTCGGCCTCGGCGCGCAACTCCTTGAGCGTCGTCGCCGCCTTCTCGCGGCGCTCGGCGAGCTCCCTTTCCTCCGCCTCAGCGGCGCGCTGCTTCTTTACCAGCGCCTCCGCCTCTTCGATCTCGTCCGCAGGCAGGTCGCGCAGCCATGCCAACTCGTCCGGTTCGGCGACGCTCTTCGCCCATTCCCGCCGCGCGCAGGAACGCGCTGTCAAAACCGCCTGATCCGCCGTCGCGAGATTTTCGGCCGCGTTCGCCAGTGCCGCGTCGCCCCAGATCTCCTGCTGCTCCTCGCCGGCTTTTACCGCCTCCGGCTCCAGTGCTCTCAGACGCGCGTCGATCTCTTTCCCCGCCCGCCAGTTCGCCACCAGCCTCCACCCGGTCAACGCCGCTTTCAGTTCACCGACAATCGCAACGAGCGCCTTCCAGAGATCGTCCACGGTGAACGATGGTCGCTGCCGTGCGCCGTCCTTACCAGTGACATAGGCGAACTCCAGAACCGCCGCCGGCGCGGCGTCTGAACCCGACTCTTCGCCCGAACTCTCCCCACGAAGCTTCGCGATGAACTCCAAAACCATCGCACGCAGCGCATCGAGCCGTCGGTCGCGCTCGGCCAGCTTTTCGCGCGCCAGTCTTACGCGCTGCTGCGCAGCGGCGAGGTCTCCATGCTGCTCAAAAAACCACTCCGGTACCAGACTGCGCTGCCTCCGCCAGGTATTTTCCAGCTCGTCTTTTCGCGACCGAATGTTAGCCGCCCGAACAACCCGCTCGGCGCGCGTCAGGGACGCCACCGGCCGCTCGTGGATCGCCTCCTGCTCACCCTCCGGATGCGCTGCCGGCGCGCCCTCGGAGAGGACATTCTTCGCGTCATCCACGACGCTCTCGCGTCGTGCTTCGGCATCGGCGACGGGCAAAATTTCCACCCGCGTCACGTCGCGCCCGCCGTCCATTGTCCTCTCAAACACCGCCTCAGGATCAGCCGAAACGACGGGCTCCTTCTGCGCCGCCACATGCCGACGCGCCGCCTCTTCCGCCGCCGCGCGGCGGCCGCGAACAATTTCCCGCAGAGCGCCAAATCGCGTCGCCGGCGTGTAGGCGACGCCAGCCTGCGCCGCCTCCTGCTGCGCGCGTCGCTCGATCGCCATCGCCGCCACCCCGACATGCGACTCCCGCGGCCGGTCGAGCGCTATCGCCTCGGCCTCCGCCAGACGCGCCCGGTCGGCCTCGCCCTGTCGCCTGTGCGCCGCCGCGCGCGCCTCCGCCTCCCGCCGCTGCGCCTGCAGTGACCGCATGCTGATCCGCGCCGCCAGCTGCTCCCGTTCCAGCGCCTCGTTGACCATCCGCTCCCACGCCAGCCGCAGCGCCATGACCTCGCGGCTGCTGGTCGTCTTGTCGTCCAAAACCCGGGTTTTGGCGCCGAGCCCGCCGCTCACGACGACCCGGGTCGTGGTCAGTATGTGAGCATGCCAATTGCGCGCGTCGCCGCGCCGGTGCGGTGCATGAATCGCCACATCCGCCGCCACGCCAAAACGCCCGCTCACATGCTCCGCAAATTCTCGCGCCAGGGCCACCCTCCCCTGCGCAGACAGCTCGTGCGGCAAGGCCAGCTCGTACTCGCGCGCGATGACCGAGTTCTTCCGATTTTCAGCTTCCTCGGCGGCGTTCCACAGTACGGATCGGTCACGCGCCCAGGCCGCCGCCGGCGGTACGATGATCTCTGTGTAAGCCACGCCACGCTTGCGCGTGTAGTCGTGCGTCACGGCGCCCCGCGCGCACACGATCCGCGTCCCGGCTCGATACGCCGCCGCCGCCGTTGCGCTGTAGTTTTTGGTGCGCGACAGGCATTTAACGGTCAGGTGCGGAATCGCCATCGTTTCTCGCTTCGATCCTCATGCTCTTCGCGCGCCTTTTGACGCCGTTCCTCGCCCCTGTCGCCGCTTTAGAAGTCGCGGGTCTTGTTCTCTGCGCACGCAATCCCGGAGGGATTGCTAAAGTGCGCTATTCGTTTCAACCTCTCACAGGTTCGCCAATCCCGTCAACGTCACGTCCTCAACCACTTATGCCGAGGAGACTCGTGCCCGATCCGCCAAATGCCGTCAAAAAGCCATAAAGGACGCATGCTGACCGATGTTGGAGCACATGTTTGCGCCCTCTCACTCGAAACTTTGCCACCGTTCCGCCATGTTCGGCGCATGTGGGCGTGCGCTGACTCGTGCGCGGAAAATTTCTCGCGAAGGATCTGCGCAGATGAGGCCAGTGATATCCGGATGGCCGGATATCTCGTTCGGCGGTTTGATGCGGTTGTTGTTCGCCCGGTTCACGCCTCTGCTCTGATATGGGGGAATGACTGGTGTTGGAGTTTGCCGCCGAGCAGGATCGGAATGCGTGCGGATGTGGTGAACGGTTTGCGGGCGCGATGGTGAAATTACATCTGCCGGGTCCGCGGCGGGTTCTGATGACCGGGCTGTTTTTTCGTCGGTCAGAGATGTGCAGCCAGCGGTGAAAAATCCGGATGGGAAGGATGCGATATGGGCGAGTGATTGCCGCTGGAGTTCGTCAGCAAGCTCGGTGGGGAACGCGCCTCCGGATGTGGTGGACGGTTGGTGGGCGTGACGGTGAAACATCGTGTGCCGGATCGGGGGTGAGTTCCGATCCTCGGACTGTTTTTTCGTCGGTATGGATGGTGCGGGCAACCACGTCGATGGCGTTACGGAAACCGATTGGTGTCGACTGTTTTTTTTGATGGGCGCTTCCGGCCGGAATGTGCTGAGACTCGAATACCCGGAGATGGGGAACCTGGTGGCCTCCGGAGACCGTCGTTGTTGCAGGAGGTTTCGGATTCACTTTCGTGTCGAGTTCCGAGTCGATCGCGGGGCAGAATCTCGTCGGTCACGGATCGCCGCTTCTGTCCTGGTATGGGCGAGTGATTAGCGTCGGAGTTCGTCAGCAGGCTCGATGGGGAGCGCCTCCGGATGTGGTGGACGGTTGGTGGGCGCGACGGTGAAACATCGTGTGCAGCGACGGGGATGGGTTCTGATCCTCACGCTGTTTTCTCGTCGGTATGAAATGCGATGGCCGGTGGTGAACGATCCGGATCGGAGGGATACGACAGATGGCGCCGCCCACCCTGTCGGTGTGGTGCGGAAACTGAGCGTGGTCGGCAGATTTTTTGGCTGACGTATGGGTGAAGATGCCTGCCCGGATTGCCCCGTCCCAAAGCGCCTTCTTTGTGCGTGCGACGGTCGAACAATCGAGGTTGGGGTCTTCAGTGCGCTTCCCGCATGTGGGAAGGTTTGAAATAGCTCGGAGATCAGATGTTAAGTTGAGTGCTTTTCGAACATTGTGAGGGTCATTGTTGCACGAGGATTTTGGTGGCCGATAAGATACCGGATGAGCGCTCGCTGGATGTCTCGAATGAGCTCGTGAATGCGGTACGGGTGTCGTCGGGTTCTTTGCGCCTGCGTTGAGGGAATTATCGAAGGAGTCGATGTCGGAATTGGCCCTCGATAGGATCAACGGTCGCCCGATCAATTGGATGTGGGGTTAGCGGCCTCCTATCGAGGAGGTCGCACCGAAGTCGGTCGCAGCAATGCGATCTCCGGGCCGATTTTCTATCGGCCTGAAAAGCTGCGCCTGACGGTGAAAATATCTCGGTTGGAGCTTCACGCAGTTCCGGCCGCGTGGATGAAAAAGTTCGAGTACCCGAGGGTCGGGACGCCGCGCGGACAGTGGCCTTCTCTCGGCGCTCCCTCACTGGCGGATAATCTATCACTCCAACGAAGGGTGGCCCTATGGTCGCGCTGCTCCCCGCCGAACTCGCCTGGTACGCCGCCGGTCGCTTCTACCGCGCCAGCGATGGCGCACAGGCTGATTACGGATATTTTCTGCACCTGCCTTTCCCCGGCGTGCCGATGTTCGACGGCAGGCCAGGCGAGAGGGCTGCGCACTTCACCTTCGCCGCCAAGCCGTTCATGGCGCAGGAGGTCGACAACGGCGCCCTGTCGCTCGGCCTCGACCCGGTCGGGGAGTTCTCGCTGTATCTGCAGCGCCGGCCGGCTGGCTCCTTCGACGACCCGGCTTCGTTCGCGCAGGGTGAATGCATCGCCACCTTCCGTCGCATCAGCCTGGTGGTGGGCACGACGATCGATGTTTCTGTCGACGCAACCCTGGCGCCGGCGATCGGCGCCAACGTGTTTTCGGCGCTTCTGGTCGCCAGCAGCCCGTTCGAGTTCGGTGGCGCCCGACATGATCTCGAACGCCATATCGGCCACGGCGTCACCCAGTTTGGCGCCGCCGCAGCTACGCCAGTCACACCGCCGCCGCCTGGCTATGACATCGTGCTGCCATTCACTGGGTCGGCGATTGCCTTGGGACGGGCCGGCTGACTCAGCATCATCCAGGGCGGGTGATCGCGATTGGGATTGGATTGGGGCTGCCGGCGCCGCTTTGCAGCCCGATCGCCGTGAGGTCCGGGTTTGCATCCCGCCATGTTTCAGACTCGGATAATGAGCGCCGGGGAGAGGGTCGAGGACGAGGAGTTCCTCCTCGAGGTCCAGCGGCGACGGGATTTACTATTGCATCCGTTCCGACGACGGCGTTCGATTGGCTCATGAAAGACCGTAAGCCATCCCATCCCGATTTTTACGAAGGCCTGATGGACTGGCCGTTCTATGGTCCCCGGGACAGCGAAATCGCTGATCTCGTTTTCGCCCTCGCCGATCACGGCATTCGTCTCGCCGACATCGAAGCCGCGATTAAGCAGCGTCTCCAGGCCTGGCTCGACACGATCGAGCGCGATCAATAGGGCGACGGACGACCCGGTGGGATTTCGCCCCGCCCCATCCTTGTCGCTTTAGCTGCGAACGATGACCATCAAGGTGATGGGGCTGGCGGCGCGTCCGTCCAGCCCTTTCATTTATGCCATTACACAAGGATACCATTACAGGGGTATCAGCTTTTAGGGGTCAGCTCCTCAATCGACTTGAGGCCTCGCGCGCGAAACACCGCGTCCAGCCCCTCCATGATGAGGGCGTGCATCTTCACCCGTTCAGAAAAAGCGAGCTCGCGCAGCTGGTCGTGAACAGCGGGCGGCAAATAGACCGTCTGCTGAATGGTCGCCTCCTTCGTCGCGCTGCGGCGACGGGATGAAGGCGGCGCGGTTTCACTATTCACGACTTGTGGAATCTCGATGTGCTCGGCTTCGCGGACAAGCGGCGTGACGATACCCGATAAAACGGTCCTACGCGGCTTTGACATTCTTTTTCACCTTGGGCTGTAGCTTATGGTCAATCCAATTCCAGAGTTGACGGATTTCGAAGGCGGCGGCTCCATTCGCGTTGAATTCGGTAACGCCCATGCCCGCGGCCATAGCATCTTGATGATCGGCGCGGCTGACAATCGGCGGCTCCGCGATGAGGCCTAGAGCAGCGAGACCTGCCCTCGCCTCGTCAACCCGCCCGGACCGGGGCGGGCATTGGGTGAGAACGAAGGCAAACGGCTTGTCGAGCCGGATAAGGCTTTGCACGGTCGGCAAGCAGCCTTTGAGGTCGGTCGCGGTCGGACGGCACGGGATAAGGCAAAAGTCTGAAACGCGCATCACGGCGTTAATATGGGGGTTATCCGCGCCGGGCGTGTCGATGACCACCAACTGATAGCCCGCCTCTTTCAGGGTCGAGAGGGCTTTCTCAAGCATCGTCGAGTCGATGCGCTCGAATTCCGGGCCTTCTTCGGTGGCCCGGCTTTCGGTCCAGTCGGTCAAGGTCCCCTGTTTGTCGAGTTCAAGCATGAATACGCGACGGCCTTCCTCGAAGGCGGCCACGGCGACGGATGCGGCGGTTGTGCTCTTACCGCTGCCGCCTTTCTGGGTGACGAAGGAGATGACTTGCATCATTGCGCACCATTGTAATGGTATAATTGCATCATTGCATCAGGGGATCATTGCATAATGGCTTAATATGTTACCATTAAAGCAAGATTAAGATTCCCCTTGATTTCAAGGCAGAACCCGGAAAAACCCTGCCGCCGCGCCATGACGCATGGATACCATTATACCATTGCAAAGTTTTCGCGCACACCTTCATCTTTGCAATAACATTGCGCCGCTTTTGCGTAACCGGCTGCATGGCTTCGTTTATGGTGGCATTTGTATAGGCATTTGCCTACTTTATTGAACTGAGGCCGCATGGAATTTTCGGGGTTCGATTGGGACAAGGGCAACCGGGAGAAGTGCCAGAAGCATGGGGTTTCGATCCACGAAATCGAAAGCCTGTTTTTCGGGACGGTCATGGTCGGCCCGGATCCCGCACATTCTGAGCGGGAAGAGCGGTTCATAGGCTTTGGCACAACCGGGCACGGTCGCAAACTCTTGGTGGTCTTCACGCATCGCCAGAAGGACGGCGAGACGTTTTTGAGGCCGATAAGCGCCCGCTACATGCACAAGAAGGAGGTCGCGCATTATGAAAAAGCAACAGCTCCCCACACTAAAAAGTGACGCTGAAGCCGAGGCCTTTGTTGCAGAGTCCGATGTGACGGAATTCGACCTGTCGAAGCTGGTCCCTGTCCGCTTCGAACTGAAGCGCAAGGACAAGTCGGTCAATCTGCGTTTGCCGGACGATCTTTTGACGGCTGTGCGGGAACAGGCGCAAAGGGAAAACATGCCCTATCAACGCTTTATCCGCTTGGCTTTAGAGAAAGCCTTGCAGCATGCCAAACCATGATACCATTACAGTGGTGTAATGGTATCATGGTATTGAACCTTGTTCGACGGGCCGCAGGCCGTCGAAACTGTCGCAAGGCAGGCAAACTGACGCCCCTCGGCCCGATAATTTCAGAACACCACATAAAGCGGCGCGTAGCGACCTTGAGCGCGTCGCGCCGTGTGGAACTCTTGCGGTCGGGAACGCGAGGGCATGGCTCCGCCGCTCCCCTCGCGGAAGGGGACGCTAACCGGCTGTATTGGCCTGTGAGAAAGGGGAGGGTAGGGGCTAGAAGGTCTCCCATACCTCTCGTAAATCGCCCCACGCCCCTCCTATTGGGCTGCGTTGAGCTGAATTTTGCCGACTGCTCTTATCGAATGAAGAATCTTTAGATGATGGTGATGATTTTCTAGACTCGGACGCCTGCTGAAAGAGGCGCAAGGCCATGGCTCCCAGCCCCTGTGGCTCCTGGATGGTGTAGGCGTTCGTGTCCTGCACGACCTTGAAGCCGAGCGGCGTGCGGATGCGCTTGATGCGCCGATGCACGACGACGAAGCCGTAGAGCTGCAAGACCTTGAGGCAATTTACGACCGTCTGCTTGCAAACGCAGGCGAGTTTGGCGATGCCTTCGAGCGAGGGGCGCACTTCGCCATATTGCAGGGCGAGATTGAGCAAAGCTTTCAGCACGCGCGCCACGGTGCGCGGGACGCCCTGCTTCCCCTTTGCCCGGCAGCGCCTGTAGGTGCCCCGCTCGATGGCCTCGAGCGCGTTCAAGATGCGCGCATAGGCGTTGCGGTCGATGCCGAGTTTCGGGGCGGCCTGAAAGGCGCTGTTGCTGCGGTAATTGATGAAATCCGGGCCGCGTTCGGCGGCCTCCTCATAGAGCCGCTCGGCGAAGGCGCGCTCCTCGTCGTTGCGGCATTGGCCCATGAGATAGGACACGCTGCGCGCAAGGTCTCGTTCCCACGCGGCGGCGCGGTTGGCGCTGCGCGGCGACTTCGCGCGCGGGCCCGGAAAATCGCAGGCGGCAAAATCACTGAACAACGCGCCCTGATTCGACAAAATGGCGTCAAAAGACATGACCTCTCCTTCGGTTTGATCGCTCAAACCGCCGCGAAAGGGGCCAAAACCGGCACAAACGCTCCCGTTAGCGGAAACGCTGTTTCCGCTTGACGAGGGGCCTGATTTCAGGGAAATTCGGAGTTGCTGAGACAACGAATTCCCTGGCCTCGGCCGGAAAGTGAGCCCGCCCTCGTGGCGGGTTTTGCTTTTCTGGGGTTCCTTTTCTCCAAAAAAATCGCGCTGCGACTCAAGACAGCGCAACGCGGTAGCGTCACACTTTCAGTGATTCACGGCAAGAGTCTCCGCCACGATTGCCTTTTGCAGCTCTCCTGGCAGCGTGATGATCGACCGTCATTCCTTCCGGGCGAGGGGCCGCACGCCCGTGGAAGCCGGAACATCAACGGTAGGCGTCTTCGCCGATGTCCTTCCCTCGGCGGAAGGCAGAAATATTTAATCCGTCTCTCTCCCACGAAATCTTTCTCACGAAGGGATCTTTTGTCGGTCGTAGATATCGAGCAGCAGCTCGAGAAGCTCGGGATTCGAGAGTCGACGCTCGTCCGCCAATCCGTGGAAACGGGCCACCACTGACACGGGCGCACGAATACTCATTTGATATTTAGGCTCGCCTCCGGTCCGCCTCTGGCGCCGGGGTTTGATGAAGAAGACCGTATCATCGCGCTCCTCCGCCCTACTCGAAAGCTTAATCCCATCCGCTATGGGCTCGTCGTGCTGGGGATGGCGCTGCTCGTCTCTCAAAATACCGCCTCGCGATTGCGACCAATGATGGCATCAAAATTATATACTATAATAGTCAAGAAGTATCAATGAACTGCCTATATTTATATTTGATTGATATTTGATTGTTGCGGGTTTTGTCAAAAGCGTGCCGACAATGTGCTGAAACGTTGCAGCGTTTTGTTCCAACCGCCCAGCACGTGCCGTCTCCCAATATATTGAATTTGTGTGCGTTCCTGTCACGCTATCGCATTTTTGCGTTGACTACGAACCCCCGCATGGGCTGCGATCGTCTGATCGCATTGATTGATATTCGGCTTGTCTGTGCACCTGAGAGGGACGAAAAATCGGACGCGACGCTCGGCGCCGGCCGCTTAGCCGTGGATCAGCTTGACGATCCCGGCAATAAATCCGGCTAGCGCGCTTTGAATTACAATGAGCCACCTCAAAAGCTCGACTTTTTGAGCAGATGTGGTCGTTTCGATCGTCGCCTCGATCTCGTTTTTTGCGGCGAGAAGGTCTCTTTTGGTCATCATAGCCGTGCCCCTTTTTGTCGCGTAACGGGGTTATGGAACGCAAAATGCAGTTTTTGCTGGATTTCCACGCATGAACACTAAATAATCATGCGCCGCTCTATAAAAGGAATTGGCCGGCAATGACTACAGCGTCGAACTCCGGGTTTTCGCGCCGCGCCGCCGTCGCCGCTCTGGCGCTCGCGGGGGCGCCGCCTGCGCAGGCCGCGGACGAACTCGCCCGCCTGCGGCCCGGCGTCTATGCGCCCGACTGCAAGGCGGCCGGCGGCGCCGGCACAACCGAATTCGACGGCGCGAACCTCTCGCCGCATTACCAGATTTGCCGCACCACTCCAGGCGGCAGGCCGCACGTCTTCTCCCAGCTTTGCGTCGAATCCCAAGACCCTACGCGTCAGCGGCTCGCCACGGCGTCGCGGGCGCAGCTGCTCGCCGACCCTGATCATGCCCAGTTCGAGACGACGGTTGTCGTCGCCTCCCCGACCTCGTTCGCAATGGACGGCGCGAGTTACAAATTCTGCGGAGACCCACGATGAGACCGACGGTCGCTCATCCCGAAATCATCGACGGCAAGGCTGTGCAGAGCCTCGCCGAAGCGCACGCCATTCGCGGCGCCACCGTGCTCGGCCAGCGAGGCGGCTGGGCGGTGCTCGTGCGCTACGGCGCCCTCGAGCGCGCCGTAGCCGCCCAGCGCGGCCGCACGCCCCGCCTGTGGCGCAACCTCGCCACCGCCGCCGCTTTCGTGCGCGACGAACTCGGCCTCGCTCGCTTCGACGTCGACGCGCAGGCGCACGAGCCCGACGCCGGCGCGCGCCGGCGCCCCGACCAGGCCGCACGCATGAAGGCCCGGCACGAGGCGGCCGAGCACGACGCCTGGTTCCGCGCCGAGGTCGAGATCGGCCTCAGGGAAGCCGACGATCCCAACACCAAGTGGATTCCGCATGAAGAGGCCATGGCTGGACTCGATGCGCGCATCGCCCGCCTCAAGACGCGCGCGTGAGCGCGCCGGTTGTCTGGCTGCCGCGCGCCTTGGCGGAGCTTCATGGAAGCATCGACTTCATCGAACAGGAGAGCCCCCGCGGCGCGCTGACGATGGCGCTCGCCATTCGTCAGGGCGCCGACGTGCTCTTGAGCGACCATCCCAATGCCGGGCGTCCAGGACGCCGGCGCGGAACCCGCGAGCTCGTGGTCACGGGCACGCCCTTCGTCGTCATCTACCGCCTGCGCGCCCGACCCGCGCGGGTCGAAATCCTGCGTGTCCTCCACGGCGCCCAGAAATGGCCGTAGTGCTGTAAGCTGCATACATGGACCCTGCGCCGACGCAACCCAAAGGGAAACGGTGGCGGACGAGCCTGATAATCTGGTGCTCCAGCTGCTCCGCGACTTCCTGCGCGACATGCGCGAGCAAAGGACGCTGGGCGCTTGCCGCCCGTATTGGGGGCGCGGCGTTCGACAATCCAGAGCGCGGCAAGAGTGAATGGAAAATCGGCGCTGACCCACCGCGAAGCAGCGATGGGACTGACCAAGGCCATAGCCCCGGCGGAAATTGGAGGCTCACCTTTGAGCACGACCTACGAGACAGATTTCTACGCTTGGGCGAACGAACAGGCCGCGCTGTTGCGCGCGGGTAAGCTGGCCGAGGCGGATATCGAGCACATTGCCGGGGAAATAGAGAGCATGGGCAAGGCAGAAAAACGGGAGTTGGTGAACCGTCTGACCGTGCTGCTGCTCCATCTGCTCAAGTGGCGTTTTCAGCCGAAATGGCGCGGCTCAAGCTGGGAGACGCGCATCAAGATTCAGCGCATTCAGACTAGGGAGCACATGGAGGATAATCCGAGCCTCAAGGCGAATTTAACGGAGTATCTGTCTTCCGCCTATCGTGTCGCCCGCCTTGAGGCGGCTGATGAAACAAAGCTCGCGGAAACGACCTTCCCGCCGAACTGTCCATGGATCTTCGAGCAGGCAATGGACCCCGAGTTCTGGCCGGACGGCGCGGCATAATGAAAAATCACCTGCACCCAAGCAGGGCGCAAGAACATAGGGTCATCGCAGAATCTGTTCTGCAACGTACGCTAAGCCGAAAATCGGTGTAAATCAGCGCATTGCAACAACGTCCACAAACCGCTCCTTCTCTGGACTGACGGCGCGAAGCATCAAGATCACTCGAAAATCCGTCCATAAACCGTCCACAAACTGACTGGCGTCCGATGCCATGCGATCGGTGGACGATCCTAAGCGTACGATCTAGAACAGATCCTGCGATGACCCCGGTAGGCGTCTTCGCTGAAGTTCTTCCCCGGCGGAAGGCGAAAATTTAATCCGTCCTAGCCGCTAAATCGTTCTCGCGACGGATTTTTCTCGTTCGTATGTGTCGAGTAGCAACTCCAGTAGCTCCGGATTCGAGAGTCGACCCTCTTCCGCCAATTTGTTGAACCTGACCACCACTGACACGCGCGGACGGATACTCATTTGGTACGTCGGCTCGTCCCCGTTCCGCCTCCGGCGGAGGGGTTTGAAAAAAGAGACAATATCCCTCCCCCCACTCGTGTCTGTCTCAGCCCCGCTGCAATAGGCGTCTTCAGGGCGCGACACAGCTTTCATAATCCCACCTCTCGATTGAGAGTGCGATACAATATAATACATGCTACATAATCATACACAAATCAATGTATTACTGTATTTTATATTTGATTGATATTTGATTGTTTTTGGTTTTATCAAAAGCGGGCCAGCGATTCACTTGGACATTCCAGCATCGCGCAGCAGGCATCGTCTTGTAATATGTTGAATTAACACGCATTTTTATCACGAAAGCATATTCGCAAGTTGCCCAGGAACACCCGTCGGCACACCAATCGTCGATCCGATTGACTGTTATTCACATCGACAACGACGTACGTGTCCATCCAGCCCGCGGTCGACTTGATGCATCTGAGAAAGCCCGGGGAGCGGCTTTATGCCCCAAAATCCCGAAACCGACGATCTCGCCCGCTCCTGGAGACTGTTCGCCCTGCTCACACGCCCGCATCGGCTTGACGAGGCCCGGCGGCGAACCCTCACCTTGGTTCCGGAAAAAAGGCCGCTGGGGGTTCCAGCGGCCAAGTCAGGGAGGAAATGCCCAAGGAGGAGGGCTACGAAGCGAATAATGCTGCGTCGCAATAACATAATGTTGCGGCGCACAATATTCAAGCTCCGCCTTCTCCTCCCAAAGTGGGCGGAGACATCCCCAGACCTAACGCTGATCTGGCCCTGAAGCCGTTTGCCTGCCCATCCAGGGAAAACAACCCCAACGCCGTGCTGATTTCTTCCAGCGTGACTTTCGTTCTTTCCCGCCCGGCCAGGGTGCCCGTTCGGATAATGTCGAGCACATGGTCGGGATCGCGTGCGAGCGCCGCGCGGCGCTCACGGATCGGCCCGACGATCTCCCGCAGAATGGAAGCGAGACGCTGCTTGAGAGTCATGTCGCCAAGCCCGCCGCGCCGGTAATGCGCCTTCAGCTCGTTCAGCGCATCCCTGTCTTCGTCGAAGGCGTCGAGATAGGTGAAGACGACATTCCCCTCGACGCGGCCAGGATCGCTCACGCGGAGATGGTCCGGGTCCGTGTACATGCGGTTCACCGCTTCCGCGATCTCGGCGTCCGATGCCGATAAGGGAATGGCGTTCCCCTGCGACTTGCTCATCTTGGCTTTGCCGTCGACACCGGGAAGCCGGCCCATCTCCGGGATAAGCGCACGCGCCTCGGCCAGGATGTCGCGTCCCGCCTGGCGGTTGATGCGGCGCACGATCTCGTTCGTCTGCTCGATGAGCGGCGCCTGATCCTCGCCGACCGGAACGATCGTCGCCCTGAAGGCGGTGATGTCGGCCGCCTGGGCCGCCGGGTAACAGATGAAGCCGGCGGGAATATCGCGTCCGAAGCCGCGGGCCTGGATCTCTTCCTTGATCGTCGGATTGCGCTCAAGGCGCGCGACGGTGACGAAGTTGAGATAGAGCATCGTCAATTCCGCCAGCGCCGGCAGCGCAGACTGAAGACAGATCGTCGTGACGCCAGGATCGATCCCGACCGCGAGATAATCCAGCGCCACTTCGAGCACGTTGCGCCGGACCTTCCCCGGATCGTGAGCGTTGTCCGTCAGGGCCTGCGCGTCGGCGAGGAGCAGATATTGGCGATGGCTGTGCTGAAGCGCCACGCGATTGCGCAGCGAACCGACAAAATGCCCGAGATGCAGCGGGCCGGTGGTGCGATCTCCCGTGAGGATCACGGGACGGGCGTCTTTCCGAAAGGTCATTGGGCTTCTCCGCGATGGAGCCGCCGTCAATCAAAGACCTGTCCGGAAAATTGCCGACCCATGTCTGCCGAATGACGGCGGCAGGGGTCGTAAATTTCAAAATGACGACGCGCCGCTCCCTAGAAGGAGCGCCACCAGCGAGCGGTCATAGGCTTTGCGCGATCGGTCATGAATCGACAGTTGCCATAACCATGAGAGTCCCGCAACAAAGGCCACGCACTTTTCAAGACTCACGGCGCGTCTTCACGCCGTAGCGCCGCGGGCCGCGTACTCGTCCCGCATGCGCTGCTACGAACGACGTCGACGGGCGTCAGCGTCGCGATGTGCGGCGCGACCCTGAATTGCGCGATAGGCCGATCACATCCAGAAATTGCGCTTGCAAAAGGACTTCCTTTTGCCATCGGCTCGATTTCTCAAAATTCACGAATTTCGAAAGGGCTTTCAGTCAGGCCTCAGGCACCCCACACACTTCGTCATCACAGACCCAGCAGAGGCTAGCTCTGCTTTTCCACGGTAATAGATTCCTCTTCGATATCGAACCGCAAATCCTGCTGATCCAGATTCGTGCCGCTCAACGAGGCGTTCGTTGACGATTGCGCAGTGCTGTTAAAGCACGATGAGCCGGCGCACTCGCGGTCAGGGGCGTCGAAAGTGCGCGCGGTCATGACAACCGCAAGTATTGAATTGGTCGCTGACACGGGGCGACTGGCTTCGTCCATTACACATCTTTCTTCGAAACTGGCGCCATGCAGACCGCGACGCGATTCGCATCATGAAACGAGATGAATATGACGTGAACATGGGCGGTGTTTCGTCAACTCAAGCGGCCTCGGCGCGAGGCACGAGGCGTTCAATATTCGGGTGAGGTCAGCAATGATCACGACGTGCTTAGCGTGTCTGCAAGATACTCCGTTAGCGCGCGGACCTTCGGGGACGGATGCGGGCCTCCCGGAAAGATAGCGTGCACGTCCACAGGCTCGAGAGTGTAATTTGTCAGAAGCGGCACGAGCGCCCCAGATCGAATTTCTTCTTCGCCCATCGCGGATGGGACGACGGCGATACCAAGTCCGGATATTGCGCTCGCTAAAACGCCTGGGCCTGAATCGACATGGATGCGGCCCGCCACCTCCACCGAGACGACTGTGTCGCGGCGTCTGAAGATCCAGGTCTCGAGGCCAAGGCTATTGGGTCCGAAGATGCAATCATGTTGTGCCAAATCGGCGGGCGTTCGTGGTGTGCCGCGCGTTTCG
The DNA here is from genome assembly GCF_000188155.2 of Methylocystis sp. ATCC 49242. Lineage (NCBI taxonomy): Bacteria > Pseudomonadati > Pseudomonadota > Alphaproteobacteria > Hyphomicrobiales > Methylocystaceae > Methylocystis > Methylocystis sp. ATCC 49242. Next base: position 14,008 of record NZ_KE124771.1, on the reverse strand, counting down.
AGGTAGGAGGGCGCGGCGGCGAGAAGTCTTTGCAGCGTAGCGAGCTTGCGTGCGCCGAATGGGGAGTCTCGCAGTTTGCCCACGCGGACGGCTATATCGACCCCTTCGGCGACGAGATCCTGGTGCGCATCCGAGACGCGCAACTCCATGCGCAGCTGCGGGTGGCGGTCGAGAAACTCCTTGAGGCGGGGGATGATTCTCCGCATTCCATAAATAACGGGTACTGCCAGTCGGATCGTGCCGCGCAAGGAATCCACGCCACGCGCAGCATCCTCCGCATTCTCTAGATCCGCTAAAATCTCCCGCGCTCGCGCCAGAAACTGTTCACCTGCTGGCGTCAGGGCCAAGCGGCGTGTCGAGCGCAGCAAAAGCTTCACACCCAGCCGCGTCTCCAGCTCGCCGACAATGCGGGAGACAGAGGGCTGGGAGAGATTCATATCACGTGCGGCGCGGCTGAAGCCGCCTCGTTCACCCACCCGAATGAAAACCGCCAATTCCTGCAGCCGGTCACTCATTCTGAATACAAATAACTGATGTCCATAAATCAACGATTATCATCAGGTTTCAAATGAGGCAATGGATGGTCATCACATCTACAGCCAACGGACAACACCCATGGCCTTGCAAGACCATCTCAATGCCCTCAAAGCCGATTTCGAGGGAGGCAAGCTCCCCATCAAACCCTCGCCGGAGGCGCTTGACATGATGCATCGCGGCACCGCGGAGCTGGTTGCTTCTGGCCAAGCGCTGCATGCAAAGAAGGCGGGGGACAAAGCGCCAGAATTCACTCTTAATGATCCAGATGGCCGTCCTGTCTCGTCCCTTGCACTGCTGGCCAAGGGACCACTGATCGTCTCATTTTACCGCGGCGTCTGGTGCCCCTATTGCAACTTGGAACTCCGGGCGCTTCAGGCGGCTCTCCCTGAGATCGAAGCGCGTGGCGCCGGCCTGGTCGCCATCTCTCCGCAGACGACTCTCAATAGCCGTAAATCGCAGCGCGAGAACAAATTGGCCTTCCCGATCTTGAGCGATGAGAAGAGTCGGGTCGCGGCTTCTTACGGCCTGCGCTATTCGCTGCCGGATTATCTCATTGGAGTATACAAAGGCTTCAAGGCAGACCTACCTGCCTTCAACGACGATCCTGCCTGGGTTCTGCCTATGCCGGCGCGTTTCGTCATCGGCATAGACGGCACTATCGCCTACGCGGAAGTCAACTCTGACTATACGCAGCGCCCGGATCCGTCGGAATTGCTGCCGGTAATCGATCGTTTGCATGAGCAATCGCATAAACGACGCGAGAGAACCGCCTGACGAGGGGGTGAGAGGCGGTCTCGCGCAGCTGATCGAATTGAAATGCTGTTTCAGTCCGATGTTGGCGGAAGGCTGTTCGCCCCTTCTGTGGGTAAAAGTCAAGAGTTTCGGGACGCGTTTTACAGAATAGGCCTTATGCGACCTTTCCGGCCGAGCCGTAAACCACATTGGTGGTGATGGCGTTGCAATCGCGGAGTGCGGCAAGGTTCTTCTCGCGGACCCGCGCGAGTGTTGCGGCATCGAGCTGGGCGAGGGTGCCGCGATAGCCGCTGCCCATGACAATTAGCCACCAATCTTCGGGGGCGTTAAGCGGGTCGCGTCCGGCTTCCGCAACAAATTCCGTGCTCTCGATTCCCGCCTCGCTGAGCATCTCGCGCAGCCCCGCAGGCGTCGAAATCCGCTCCCACGGGTTGAAGCCCTTCAGGAGGTCGGGGCGTTCCGCGCGGATGGCTTCCCAAAAGGCGCTATTGGCGGGCTCGAAGAGGTCCGGCCCCCATGTCGTGATGGCGAGCCGCCCGCCGGGGCGCAGCATGCGCCATAACTCCTTGGTGGCGGCCACCATGTCGGGGACGAAGAAAATCCCGAAGACACAGACCGCGACATCGAAGCTGGCGTCGGGATAACCGAGCGCCAGCATGTCGCCGGTCTTGAATTCGATATTGCGGAGGCCCATGGCGAGCGCTTTCGCTTCGCCGAGCTGGACGAGGCGTTCGGCCAAATCGACCGCGACGACCTTTCCCTGCGGCCCGACCGCTTCGGCGGCGGGCAAGGCCGATCCGCCGCTTCCGCAGCACACATCGAGAACTGTCTCACCCCCACGCAGGCCGAGGCGCTCGACGGTTTGCCGTCCAAAGCGATGCCAGAAGGAGCTAACGGGATGGTCAAAATAAGGGTCTGACGCATATTTGGTGCTGGCCGTGGGCATGCGGGCGTAGGAACACGTTGCTGCGACGCGACTTTCGATTTTCTGCGGCCTCAAAATATTCGTCACGTCCGCACGGGCTCAGAGCACAGCGCCTACCGCGCGCCATTTCAATGGATTAAGTAAAACTGATTGCTTAGGTCTTCATCAAATGTGCGTCAGAGCTCAAAATTGACCCCCCTGTTGCGCGCGTCGTGACGGAAGGAGGTCCCGCAACGCCCAGCGGCGAATAACGCTCAACAACGCCATGTCTATCACTCCGTTGGCCCCCGCTGAAAACAGCCAGGGCGGGTTCAAAACATGGGTCAATTCTCAGCGGAAAATTCTCCTTCCCCGGGTCAAATCCAGGCGGAAATCAACACCGCAGGAGGCGCGGACGCTGCTCGACAGCATCGATGTGTCGGTGCCGGTCGGCTTGCGCGATCGCGCGCTCATCGGCCTGATGGTCTATTCCTTCGCCCGCGTCGGCGCGGCGCCGGACGCTGCCTTGAAGCTCGTGGCGGAGATGAGAGCCGCGCGGGCGCGCTTCAGGAGAGAACTCGCGGCGTTCGATCTGAAGCGGGTCGCGAGGGAGCAGGCGGAAGCCTTCGCCGAGCTGGGGCGGCGGGAGGCGGCGCTCGCCGCCGCCGCGCAGACGATCGTCGAGGCCGAACGGCAGATCGGCGCCGGCGCCGAGGACTACGCCGAGCTGCTGGAAGCGGCGCAGTCCGCGCTGGAGCAGATCCAGGCCACCGTTCGGGACGCCATCGCCGGGCTGGAGCAGGCGCAGCCGCCCGAAACCGATCCATGGTCGCCCGGCGGACCAGGATGGTGAAGACGACGCGGCGGTGGCCGGCAGCGCCCCGTTCGGGTTTGCAAAGGAGGGACATGATTTGAGGAACGAACTCATTCGGGTCGACGGCGATTACGATCATGCAGCGATCCTGCGCGACGCGCATCGCCAGTTCCGCGTCATGGGCCGACATGGCTGGAGCTTTTCGCGCTGCCTTGCCTACTCCTGGACGAGAGCCCGCGCCCAGCGCGACCGGGCCTCGTGGGGCACGGTCGAGAACGCCGCCCAGGCCGCGCTCGCCATCCGCCTCCCCGCGCTGGCTTTTTGATTGCCGAAGCATGAATGCGCGGGGACGCGTCGCTGTTCCATGCCGGGAATGCCGGGACGGGATGGGATGGGCCATCCGAAGCTTGATTACTGTCCTACCGCATCGATGAGCCGGCACAGCCCCTCGCGCACGGCGGCGTCAGATGTGATCTGGCCGACCTGCATCGTGAATACGCCATCGACACGCGTGCCGCCGCCTGTCTTGCGAGCGACGAGGCGCAGCGTTTGCGGCCTGCCCGATCCGCTCGTCTCCTGCAACGCGGTGATCGCGCCGTATTTTTCATCGACCTTCATGTCCGTGTAGCCATCGGCGAGGACGGCGCCGGCGAGCTTCTGCACGGCGTTCTTCGGGTCGATTTTGGAAAACACGGCGAAACTCTTGCCCTCGAGCTTGGTCACCATCGGAACGCCGCTCGTTGTGAAATTCTCCTGGCACCCCGCATAGGCAAGCGAGATCCCAAGGCAAAAAATCGAAGAGCTGGCGGCGAGTCGAATGAGAATGCGCAAGTTTTGATCTCCATGCGGGGAATGGCGTCGGTGGAAAGGCGTTTCGCGCGCGGACAAAGTCGCGCGACGTCCATGTTCGCTCGCAGAACGTGCTCGCGATGTGCGCGGGCGCATCGCGCCGCGCGCTTTGGGCCGCCGAACGGGATTGTCGCAAAATCTTTCAGTTAATTTTACGGCGTGACGCGACAATATTGCGGACAACTGGGCAAACAGGACAACTGCCAGGTCGCCGTATCTTTGTCAGTCGCCAACGATCACGCAAGTCTGGGCGCGCCGTCGTTGCCGCCGGGCCGCTACTTCCGCATGCACATGTTGGGATATTTCGAAGGACTCGACCAGCGAGCGCGGCATCATCTGGCGCTGCGCCGATTCCTATTCGCGACGCCGGTCATCTTATTCTCGGAACCGGAGAGCCGAGATGAGTCTGACCGCCCCTGTCGAAAAGCTAAAGCGCTGCGTCAAGATGGCTTCAAGGGATGTCACCTCGAGGCCGTCGTCGTGGTCGGAAACGGCACATCTCCCCCTTTACGTCTGTATGCCAGCGCACGCGACATAATGAGCGCGATTGCATAGGATGGGCGGGCAGATTCGACAGATGGGGGTTTGGTATGGGGACTTCTGCCGTCGCCGCGGCTGCGGTGGCTTGTGTTGCAATGTTTCAGGCGGATTCGTCGACGATCGGGCGGGCGCTGTACGCCAATAACGGGGCGGCCACGCGGCTGCTGCTCGACCTGCCCAGCGGAGCTGGCAAGGACGTCTATTATTTTACAGGTCTTGGCAATGGCAGCGTGCTGTTTTCCAATAGTGACGACACTGCTGGACGCGAACTCTGGATTTCACGCGGAACAACGGGAAGCACGCGCCTGTTGAGGGATGTCAATACGGGCGTCGCAGCCTCGAACCCTGGCAGCGCCTGGGATTTGGCCGTTCGTCCAGGCGGTGGAACAGCCTATACGTCGCGCTATCAAAGAATCGGCGGCTTGGTCCTGTTTGCAGCGACAACGGCTGGCCAAGGCCGCGAATTCTGGGTGTCCGCCGGAACCAGCGGCAACACACGCATTCTGAAGGACCATATGCCCGGAACCGCCAGCGGCGTTGGCGCGGGTCCTGCGGAATTCATCTTCTCGAATGGCGCATTTGCGATTTACACCGTCCGGGACTCTGTTCGCGGCAATTCACTATGGGCGACGAATGGCACACCGAGCGGAACGCGGTTTCTCAAGACATTGACCGAGTCTCGGGCGCCGCAGCCCTTCGGCATTCTCGGAAATCGCATTCTTTTCTCGCAAGTCAATCGACAGGAGCTTTGGATCACCGATGGAACGGTGGCTGGCACAAAAATGCTGATTCACTTTAGCAATTTTCAGGCGATCCAGAATGTCAGCCGCGTGAAGGGCACGACATATGCGCTTTTCTCCGCCTACACACCGACCACGGGCAAGGAGCTCTGGATCACCGACGGAACCGTCGCTGGCACCAGGCTACTGAAAGACATTAACGCCGGCGCTGCTGATTCGCTGCCGGGCTCCTATTACCGCATCACCGAATACGGAAATGACGGCGCCTATTTCAAGATCGGCGACAGGGTGCTGTTTCCGGCGACAAACGCCGCCGGCGGTCGTGAACTTTGGGCGACGCGGGGAACGGCCGCGAGCACGCTGCCGTTTACGCAGCTTGGCGTAGGCGTGAACGGCGCGGAGTTCTATGAGTTCACGACGCTCAATAATCGGCTCTATTTTGCGGCCGATGTGGCGGAAGGCTCGACGCGCGTGATCCGGCCTTTCGTCACCGCCGGCACGGCGACAAGCACACGCAAACTGTCGACGAGCCTTCGCGTTTCGGGGCGCATGGTCAGCCTGCCGAACGGCGTCGTGTTTGTCGGGGATGATCCAAGCGGAAACCATCGACTTTGGCGTACCGGAATCATCGCGGGTAGCCAAGTGGCAGTTTCGCCCATACTGGCGAAATTTGCCAGTATCCAGAATGTGGAGATACCGAGCCCTGATGGTGTCAATGCCCCCTGCCCGGTGAACTGAACATGGGAAGAGCGCCGGCTCTGTTGCAAGAAGGCCTGTGCGCATGAGAGGGACGAAAAAGTGGCGTAAGCCGGTCAACTTGCCCTGTCGCGTTTCCAGACACCGATAGATAGTCGCGGGATGGACATCGAAGGTCTTGGCGACAGAGCTGACGGATTTCCCTTGTTTGATGAGTTCGAGGGCAAGCTCCTGCTTGTCAATCGGCGTTGAAGTTTGGGTCTGACGCATATTTGGTGCTGGCCATGGGCATGCGGGCGTAGGAACACGTTGCTGCGACGCGACTTTCGATTTTCTGCGGCCTCAAAATATTCGTCACGTCCGCATGGGATCAGAGCACAGCGCCTACCGCACGCCATTTCAATGGATTAAGTAAAACTGATTGCTTCGGTCTTCATCAAATGTGCGTCAGAGCCAGACGATATGACCATGCGGGTGGGAGACGGGGTAGCCCGTCTCCACGATGTGCAATCAGCGAGGGTTACGCCATAAGCGCCTATCCTCATGCACAGGGAGACGGACCGCCATGGAGTTTAACAGCTACATCGGGCTCGATGTCCATAAGGAAACGATTGCCGTAGCCATCGCAGACGCAGGCCGAAATGGCGAAGTCAGATTCTTCGGAGAAATTGCCAACAACCCGGACGCGGTGGCGAACTTGCTGAAGAAACTTGGTGGCCGGCGCAGCAAGTTACACTTCGTCTATGAGGCCGGACCGTGCGGCTATGGTCTCTACCGCCAGATCCTCGCCGCCGGTCATGCCTGCGATGTCATCTCACCGGCCCACACACCGAAGCGCGCCGGCGATCACGTTAAAACCGATCGACGCGACGCGGCCATGTTGGCGCGCCTGTCCCGCGCCGGCGAACTCACATCGGTCTGGGTTCCGGACGAGACACACGAAGCGATGCGGGATCTCATTCGAGCTCGCGAGGTCACGACGAAGGATGTGCGTCAGGCGCGTCAGCGCATCCAGGGTTTTCTCCTCCGTTACGGTCGCCGCTATGTCGGCGCCGTATGGAAAAAGCGGCATAGAGTCTGGCTCGCCAATCAGAGCTTCGATCACCCTGCACAGCAGATCGCCTTTCAAACCTATCTGAACGCCATGGATCAGGCGATCGCCCGCAAGGATCTCGTCGAAGCGCAGATCGAAGCTCTCGTGCCGGAATGGTCCCTCGGTCCGGTCGTCGAGGCTCTCCAGGCGTTGCGCGGCGTCGCGCTCGTGGTCGCCGCCGGCGTGGTGGCCGAAATCGGCGACATGCGGCGCTTCGACAATCCCCGTCAGCTCATGGCGTTCGTCGGCCTCGTCCCCGGAGAGCATTCGAGTGGAAACAGACGCAAATTGACCGGCATCACCAAAGCAGGCAGCGTCGTCGCGCGGCGACTGATCGTAGAATCCGCCTGGGCCTATCGCATGCCGGCGAAGATCGGTCAGGCGATGCTGCTGCGGCAGCAATCGATCGCCGTCCCGATCCGTGAAATCGCATGGAAGGCGCAGATCCGACTGTGTGGCCGATATCGGCGCATGCTGGCGCGCGGCAAAAAGGCGCCGATCGTCATCACCGCAATCGCTCGGGAACTCCTCGGCTTCATTTGGGCAATCGCGCGGCAGGTCGAACCAAAGACGATCGCCGCGTAACGCGCGACAGCATCGAGGCAACGGCCAGGGCGCCGGCGCCGGTCAAGGGATCCTCCGGCAATTTTAGGAGCGGCACGACCGATCTCCGTGAGTCAGACCGAGGCTCCCCTACGACGAAAGCTCCGTATGCGGTAGCCAATCCGCGCATGAGAAACGGCTCAACCGTCGAAATCACGCCGGCGTCCTGACCTCTGCCTCGCCGAACATTTTGTGCTCCTTGCCGGACAGGCACGGGATCGCTGGCGCACGCAGATTGCGCTTGAAAATGGTCATAAGAGAATTGCACGCCGAAACACACTCCTGCTGAGCGCGCCGTAGCTTGCGCGGGCGTCGACGAGGCCATCCTGAGTGCGTTGCCGGATGAGCGCGCTCGAACTCGGCTATGCTGAGGGACGGACGCCGCGATCTTTCCAGCTGATGAAGGCGCGCGCATCGCGTGCTGTCCCGTGTCGGGAATTTTAGCACAGGACGGGGACAAACCCTGTCCGAATCGGAAGCGGCGGAAACCCGCCACTCATTTCTTACGAAAGGGTTGGGCCACGCCGTCGCGGATGCCTCAAAGCGACCCCTCCGGGGCGCTTCGCGGCCGTGACCCGGCCTCCGCCAGCGCGGCGGAGGGCTCACCGCGCCAATACCGAAGTCTCGGCATTGGTCGGTCTTTTCACGAGAGGAAGCGCACCTGGCGGATGCGGTGCAGAGACGCGCGGGGGCTGCCGGCGAAGAAAGAGCTGACCATGTGGCAGCTCGCGGCGCAGGAGAGGCGCGGAAGTAGGCTGAGGCTTTGCAGGCTAGGTTTTCGAGCGTCGGTTTTTCTTCGGGCCGATACTCAAGAATGTCGCCGGGCTAACACCGGAGAATTTCGCAGATTTTTTCCAACGTGTCGAAACGCACGCCCTTCACCTTGCCGGATTTGAGGAGACTGACATTCTGCTCGGCAATGCCGATTTGCGCGGCAAGATCGCGCGAACGCATTTTGCGCTTTGCGGGTTCCATGCCCGCATTGACCGCATGTGCACCGAGCGGGTCACCGCGCGGGCCGAAAACGACGGGGCCGACATGCCAGTCATAGCCGGCGAGTACGCCGCCCGTGAAACTGCCGCCATGCGAAGTATGGCGCGCGAGCACGCCGTTCGTCGGCGCGAAGATCGCATTGGAGCGATCGGCGAATCCAAGCGCCCCGAAACAGGAAGGCTGGCGGCTGGGGCGGCGCCTGTGGCGCGTAGCGCGCCGGCAGATTGGCGGCATGCGCGGAACCAATCAGCGCGAGACAGGTTTGAACGACAAGCTTGCTGCATTTCATTTCAGTCTCCTACGAAGGACAAAATTCGAGCATTCGTCGAAGCGGCGCGCTTCGGCGTTGTTGGCTTTGAGTTATGTGCGTCGCGATGCGCCGCTTACAGCGGCGAGCGGATGTTCAGCGTGAGGCTCATCCGGCAACGCTCGGCTCCGCGCGGGCGTCAAATTTCCCGCAGAGCGGCAGCAGTTCCTCGAGAGGCTTTTCCTGCGTCGCCGCCTCGCGCAGATCGACGTTCTTCAACAAGGTGAGATACGGACCGCCCGACTGCGTGCGCAGAAAGCTGGTCGTCAGAATTGGCCCGTCCGGCAGCTCGCCGCGCCGGCAGGCGTCGGCGCCCACGCCGAAGGAGCCATGCGTTTTGGCGGGATTGCGCGCCTTCTCCTCGAGAAACTCCTTCTGCCGCGCCCCGATCGCCGCGTAATCCGCCGGATCGACGCGATAGGCAAAGAGACGCGTTCCGGGCTTCCTTTCGCCCGCAAGCGGCGCGAGATCGTCCGACGCCGTCGTTTCCTTCAGAACAAATTTCGCTTCGTGTTTGTCCTCGCCATCGCGCCACCAGCCCACCGTCAGCGTCACGCCGCCCCGGCGCGGCTCGAACGCCTCGGGAAGACGGACGGCCGCGCGCAGCGTCGGCGCATCGACCGTGGACGCGTCGAAATTGCGCAACGCCCACATGGTGGAGACAGGCATATGGCTACAGGCGGCGAGCGACGCCGCGAGCACGACCGCCGGGAGACGAAAGACAATGCAAGACACGGGAAGCCTCATATTTAGGATTTATATTTTAATGTTTGCCATTAAAATATTCTCGTGTCAATATAAGCGCTACAAGGAGAACGCCATGACCGACTTACCTGATTCCGTCCTGCCCCTCGACGATTCTCGCCTCGCCGCGCTTCGCCGCCGCATTGGCTGGCTGTGCCAGACGCTGCGCTTTGCGCTTGTCGGCTACTGTCTCTGGATGATCGTCTCCATCGCGATGTTCTGGAGCGATGAAGAGCGGGTTGTCGCGAACTTCGCGACGCTCAAGGTCGATGTCGAAGGCCTCTCCGCCGCGCAGCGCCTCGGCGGCTTCGGCGTCAGCGGCGTTATCTGGCTGCTGCTCGTCGCCGCCTGCTACAGCGGCTGGCGGCTGTTTTCGGCCTATCTTGAAGGTCGCATCTTCGCGCCCGCCGCCGCCGGATGGCTGCGCTGCCTGGCGCTGATGGGGCTCATCGCCGCGCTTGTCGATATCCCCGCGCGTCCGATCATGTCCCTGATCCTCACCGGCCATAAGGCGGCCGGCCAACATATCGTGTCGGTTTATTTCCGTCCCGAAGACCTCTCGACCCTCATGCTGCTCGCGACGCTGCTCGCACTTGCCCACATCCAGAAAACGGCGGCCGACATCGCCGACGAAAACGCGCAGATCGTCTGATGGCTATCATCGTCAATCTCGACGTGATGCTGGCGAAGCGCAAAATGCGTTCGCGCGATCTTGCGGCGCAGATCGGCATCGCCGAGCAGAATGTCAGCCTCCTCAAATCCGGCAAGGTGAAGGGCGTGCGTTTCGACACGCTGGAAAAAATCTGCGAAATTCTCAACTGTCAGCCGGGCGATATTCTAGAATACAGACCGGATGAAGCAACCGAAACGAAATAGCCGTCACTTCGGTGATTGCATTTCTAACTCGCCTGATCTGAACGGAAGGGCACCCAGGAAACGGAGTGCCCTTTTGCTTTTAAGTCGTTCAATCAGGGTTCCTTTGAGCCCGAGTAGAAAACGATCATTGGCCGTGCCGAGGCGCGTAGATCGTCTCCTGATTGCAGTTCACTCCGTATCTTTCGAATGGCTTTGCCCGGCATTGCGGATGCGCATCACCGTCTGTCGGCTGGTTCGATAGCGACGGGCCAGCGCTGACAGGCTCGCGCCTTGCGCCAGGCCCGCGAGAATTTCCGCACGCCGGGCCGCGTCGATCGACGCCGGGCGCCCGAGACGTTTGCCCCGCGCTTTGGCGCGCTTGAGCCCGGACTGGGTGCGCTCGATGAGAAGATCGCGTTCGAACTGCGCCACTGTATTGATGACGCCCATCGTCATTTTGCCGGCCGAGCTGGTCAAATCCGCGCCGCCCAGCGCACGCCAAGGTCCGCGAGCGTCGCGACCGTGCCGCTCACGTCGATCGCGTCCCGTCCCAATCGGTCAAGCCGCGTCACGACCAGCACGTCTCCTGGCTCAAGCCTGTCTAGAAGCCGGCGCGCCGCGCCATGGCGACGCTAGCGGAGACGGTTTCCGTGATCACCCGGCGCGGATCGACCTGAAAGCCGGCGGCGGCGATTTCCTGAAGCTGGTTCTCGGGCGTTTGATCGGCCGTCGAGACGCGAGCGTAAACGAAGAGGCGCGGCATATGGCGAAATCCGTCCACAAACCAGGTCCGGAATTCTGTGTCATTTGGAGTCGCCTTTCGAGGCGGCTCTTCTGCTGTTCTCTATATATGATAATATCCTTTATCATATATTCGGAGGAGAGCTTTCATGGCCTATGGCAAGATGAACGAGGACAAGCTCACGGCGGCGATCGTGCAGACCAAGGAGGCCATCCAACGGGCCCAGGAGCTCCTCAAGACAGTCGCCGAGAAACCGACGACCGAGGGGCTTGAACTGGTTGCGGCGTCCACGCCGCTTCTCATTAAGAAGCTGGAGACCGATCTGGCGAAGCTGGAAAAGGCCATGGCGAAGAAAGCCAACCCTTGAACCAGCTTGCTCCCCTCCGCGTCCAGGTCCCCGCGCTCGTTCGCTCCGCTGGCGCGCGCGCCCAGACGCGTTTCTGGGAATTCTTCGTCGCCAACATCCGCAACCCGCACACCCGGCGCGCCTATGGCCGCGCGATCGGCGATTTTCTCGCCTGGTGCGAGCAGCGCGGCCTCGCGTCGATCGTCGATATCGAGCCGCTGCACATCGGCGCGTATGTCGAGGCGATGACCCGCAGCCACAGCGCGCCGACCGCGAAGCAGCGCCTCGCCGCCATCCGCATGCTGTTCGACTGGCTCGTGACCGGCCAGATTGTCCCGACCAATCCCGCTGCGAGCGTGCGCGGGCCGAAACATGTCGTCAAAGTCGGCAAGACGCCGGTTCTCGACCCCGCCGAGGCGCGGGCGCTGCTCGACAGCATCGACGTCACAGCGCCGGTCGGCTTGCGTGATCGCGCCTTGATTGGCCTGATGATCTATTCCTTCGCGCGCGTCGGCGCGGCGCTCGCCATGAAGGTGGAAGACGTTTACGTGCAGAACCGCCGCCTCTGGGTGCGGCTGCATGAGAAGGGCGGCAAGCGCCATGAGATGCCCTGCCATCACAATTTGGAGGCCTATCTGCACGCCTATATCGACGGCTGCGGACTCGCGAGCGATCCGAAGGCGCCTCTCTTTCGGACGATCGGGCGTGGCGCCGGCGCGTTGACCTTCACCCCTCTGCCCCAGGCCAACGCCTACGCCATGATCCGCCGCCGCGCCGTGGCGGCCGGCATCGCCACGAAGGTCGGCAACCACAGCTTCCGCGCCACGGGCATCACCGCCTATCTCAAAAACGGCGGCACCCTCGAAAAGGCGGCCAGCATGGCCAATCACGCCTCGACGCGCACCACGCAACTCTATGACCGGCGGCGCGACGAGATGAGTCTCGACGAGGTTGAGCGCGTGGTGCTTTGAGCCTATATCCCTAAGCTGATTGAACCTTTCATATTAACAAAAGGATTGTGAAAAATGTCTGGTCAAGAACGCATTGCGTTGTTTATCGACGGAGCCAATCTCTATCAGGCCGCCAAAACGCAGAGTTTCGATATCGATTACAGGAGGCTGCTGAGCGAATTTGAGCAGAGAGGTCGCCTTATCCGCGCATTTTATTACACGGCGGTGATCGAAGATGAGGAATTTTCGTCGATCCGGCCGCTGATCGATTGGCTCGACTACAACGGCTATGCGGTCGTAACTAAACCTGCCAAAGCATTTGTGGACGCCACGGGCCACCGCAAGATCAAGGGCAACATGGACGTCGAACTCGCGGTCGACGCCATGGGAATGGCGGACCACATCGATCACATGTGGCTGTTCTCTGGAGACGGCGATTTTTGCTCGCTCGTCGCAGCGGTCCAGCGCAAGGGGGTGCGAGTCTCGGTGGTTTCTACGATCACAACGCGGCCGTCAATGTTAGCCGACGAACTGAGACGTCAGGCAGACGAAGTCATCGATCTTGCCGATCTTGCCGACAAGATCGGTCGCGATCCAAATGAGCGCGTGGAACGAATTCAGCGCTCGCAGGAACGATCCTTGATCGCGGCGTCGGCGCGGACCAGTCAGGATGCCGAGAAAGAAAACCGATTTGCAACGCTTCCGATTGAGAGGGAAGCATAATAAGGGCATTCTGGGCGTTGAATATCGGACATATCTTTCGACAAGCGCAATTGCTTGATCGGCATGTGACCTTTATCGATAAGTGGCGCGGTTTTTTGATCGCTATTTGGCGCAGCAGGATGCGGGGCGGCCCGTCTCCCGCGCTTCCTGAATCGGCGGACAAGGCGTGTCACCATAGGAGCAGAATACGCAGCAATCGCCCGCTTTGGGCTTGAGCAGCGCCCCGCAGCCCCTGCATTCGTAAAAAAACTGGCAGGCGTCGATGGGCATGGTTTCAGTCGATTGATGGCCGCAAAGCGGGCAAATTATCGTCGAGACGAGCTGCACTCATCGCCCTTTCAAGAATTTCAGCAGCATGGGGTCGATATAGCTCCAGCTTGCCGCCAGCATCGCGATGAGCGAGGCGCACAGGAGCAGCCCTAGTGTTGCGCGGGATCGCTGTGGCGATGCGCAGGCCGAGCCGGAAACGCAAGGAGCTGGAGGCGTCCGCCACCAGGCACCCCACCCTCCTACTATGGCCAATGCGCTGACGGCCAAAAACGGGACGCGCCATTCGGCGATCGTCGCCAGCCTGCCGAGGACGCCTGCGCCTGCGCCGAGAGCGGCGAGGCCGAGCGGGATAACGCAGCACGAAGAGGCGACGACCGCGCCGAGGCCCGTGACGAGTCCCAATGCCGCGAAACACTTTGGCGCGGCAGTTTTGGCCGGATGTGACGCTCCGATTGGCGTCGTTTCTGGCGTAGCGTCGTTGACGGTCATGGTTCACCCTTGCTTGACTGTCGGGCTATCCTGCACCCTGTAGCGACTACGGGTGCAAGA
>NZ_KE124770.1 GCF_000188155.2 Methylocystis sp. ATCC 49242 | reverse complement strand
ATCCGGAATAATGGACCTCAAGGCTTCTTACAGCGCGTCGATAGGCGTCATCGCCGTCGCTTGCGCGGCGCTTTTCGCCGCCGTGGCTTTTTCGTCCACCAGGGAAAGCGCGCCGATCAAGGTCGGGATCCTGCATTCCCGCTCGGGACCCATGGCGATCAGCGAAAACTCGATGGTCGACGCGGAACTCCTCGCCATCGACGAGATCAATGCGAAAGGCGGCTTGTTGGGCCGCAAGATCGAGACTGTCATCGCCGACGGGAAGTCCGACTGGCCGACATTCGCGAAGGAGGCCGAACGCCTCATCACGCAGGAAAACGTGTCCGTGATCTTCGGATGCTGGACTTCCGCGAGCCGAAAAACCGTCGCGCCCGTCATAGAGAAATACGGACAGTTGATGGTTTATCCGATGGCCTATGAGGGACTCGAACAATCCGCCAACATAATTTACACGGGCGCGGCGCCGAATCAGCAGGTCATTCCGGCCATCAAATGGAGCCTCGATCATATCGGCAGGAGATTCTATCTGATCGGTTCGGATTATGTCTGGCCGCGCAGCATCAACGAAATCATGAAGGATACGATCCGGGCGCTGGGCGCGGAGCTCGTCGGCGAGGACTACATTTTCTTCGGAAGCTCCAATGTCTCTAGAGCGGTCGAAAAGATAAAGACGGCGCAGCCGGACGTCGTTCTCAGCTCGGTCGTGGGCGATTCCAACAAGGCCTTTTATCAGGCGCTGACCGACGCCGGACTTTCCGCCGGGAAGCTCCCCGTCGTCTCGGTCAGCATCGGCGAGGAAGAGCTTCGCAGCCTGCCGATCGACAATCTTCAGGGCCATTACAGCGCCTGGAGCTATTTCGCGGCGATAAAGACGCCGGAAAACGAAAGGTTCATTCGTAATTTTCGAGCCAAATACGGCGAAGACCGCGTCACGAGCGACGTGATCGCCACCTCCTATTTCAGCGTCAGATTGTGGGCAAAGGCCGTTCAGGAAGTGCAATCGCTGGACGTTCAGAGGGTCAAGCGGACGATGTTGACGGAGACCCTAGACGCTCCCGAAGGTCTGGTTTCCGTCGATCCCTACACGCAGCACGCCTGGCGCTCTTTCTCCGTCGGCAAAATTCGGCCCGACGGGCAAATCGAACTCGTCTGGACGGTCGACCATCCCATTCGCCCTGTTCCCTATCCGCCGTCTCGCACGAAGGCCGAATGGGAAAATTTTCTGACGGCCATGTATAACCGATGGGGCGGAAAATGGGCCAACCCCGTCGAAGCGGACTGATCCATGAAGCCTGTCAGCCTCAATTTTCTGCGAAGCTCCATTGGAGCCAAGATTATCTTCTGGTTCCTCGCGATCAATATTATTTCCTGCGCGCTGCTCGCCTGGCGGACTTATGACATCTCACGTGAATCGCTCGAGCAGACGGTTCAAACGTCGCTGCAGGTCGTCGCGAAGAAGAAGGTCGAGCAACTCGAGAATCTGACGCTCGAGAAAATCAAGAGCGTCGAATCCCTCATGCATAGTCCTTCGATCAGCGAGGCCGCTCGCGAATTTTCCGAAGCGATACGGAAGAACGGGAAAGATTCGGAGGATTATCGCCGGGCGGTCGCGAAACATGGCGCAACTCTCAGCCGACTTGCGGACACCTTCAACTATGTCGACTGCGCTCTTGTCTCGCCCGATGGCGATGCGCTCTTCGTCCAATCGGATGTCGATCTTTTCAAGGAAAATCTGCTCGGCGGACCGCTCAAGGATACGGAGCTTTCAAACACGATCGACCGGGCGCGAACATTGCTGCAGGCGGAGATATCGGCTTTCCAGATCTATCCGGGGTTGAAAGAGCCAGCCGCCTTTATCGCGGGCCCCATTCTCGACAACGGCGTCGTCGTCGCCGTCGTCGTGTTCCAGCTCAACAATCAAGAACTGTATAGCGTGATCAATGATTATACAGGTCTCGGCGAGACTGGAGAGGTGCTCGTCGCGGCTCATCTCAATCAAGACCAGATGGTCGTCGTAAACCCGCTGAGGAATGACGCTTCCAGGCCTTTCAGCATAAAAACCCCGCTCGTCCGCGGCGCCTTTCCCGCGCTCGCAAGGGCGCTCGCTGGCGTTCATGGCTCAGGACTGTTCGACGACGTCGAAAACAAACCAGTCGTCGCCTCATGGACCTATGTTCCTTCTTTCCGGTGGGGCATGGTCGTGCAGCAGAGGACCGCGGAGGCCTTTGCGCTCACACGGGCGCAGAGAGATGCGACGCTCTGGCTGCTTTTCTTCATGATTCCTCCGATCATCGTTCTCGCCATGGCTGTCGCGCGAACGATCACAAGGCCGATCAAGACCGCTGTCGGGGTCGCGGAAAAGGTCGCCGGAGGCGACCTCGACGCAAATTTCGAGATAGAGAGCCGCGACGAGACGGGTCACCTTCTGACGGCCATTCGCTCCATGACGGGGGAACTGCGCGAACTCTATGGCTCGATGGAGGACAAGATCCGGGCGCGCACGCGTGAGCTCCAGATGGCGAACGAAGAATTATCGGTCGCGCGCGTGGCGGCCGAGGAGGCAAGCAAGACCAAAAGCGCTTTTCTCGCAAATATGAGCCACGAGCTGCGCACCCCGCTCAACGCCATCATCGGCTATAGCGAAATGCTTCAGGAGGACGCGCTCGACAAAGGAGACGCCGAGCCCCTCGAGGATTTGAAGAAGATCGAGGGCGCCGGCCGGCACCTGCTCGGTTTGATCAATGACATTCTCGACCTATCGAAGATCGAAGCTGGAAAAATGGAAGTCTTCATCGAGAAGGTGGACATCCGGCCGCTCGTGAATGAGGTTATGTCGATCGTTCAGCCCCTTGCCGAGAAGAACGGGAATGCGCTCGAACTCGTCTGTCCGGATGACGCGGGCAGCTTCCATTCGGACGAGACGAAAGTAAAACAGTGCCTGCTCAATCTCATGAGCAACGCCAACAAGTTCACGAGCAAGGGGAAAGTCACCTTGATTGTCGAGCGCGACGCCCAAGCTTCCGTCGTTTTCCGTGTTTCGGACACGGGCCTCGGCATGACCGAAGAGCAACTCGGCAGGCTATTCCTGGCGTTCACCCAGGCGGACGCCTCGACAACCAAGCGCTTTGGCGGCACGGGCCTCGGATTGGCCATAACGAAACATTTCTGTAATGCGCTCGGCGGACAAATTTCCGTCCAGAGCGCGCCGGACGCGGGGTCGACCTTCACCATAACGCTTCCGGACCAGCAGAAAGTCCCAGAAAAAATGAAGGCGGAGCCCGATGCGTCCAAGTCGCACGCAACAATATTGATTGTCGACGACGACGCGACGGCGCGCGACCTGCTTACGAGAACGCTGGAGAACAAGAGCTATCATGTGATCTCGGCGCGACACGGGCTGGAGGCGCTGGCGTTGGCGCGACGGCATAAGCCAGACGCCATCACTCTCGACGTGATGATGCCGCAGCTCGACGGCTGGAGCGTGCTCAAGCAGCTCAAGGAGGATGAGGAGCTGCGAAACATCCCTGTCATAATGGTGACGATCCTGAACGAGCGCGCGCTGGCCATCCCGCTCGGGGCTGCGGAACTTCTGACAAAGCCGATCGATCGGCAGCGCCTGACGACTTTGCTGGAGACTTACTGTGGCGGCTCCAGAGACAACCGGGTGCTCGTCATTGAGGATGACTCCGCGACGCGCGACCTTCTCTGCCGCTCCGTAACGGGCGTCGGCTACAAGGCCGAAGCCGCCGTCAATGGGCAGGACGGGCTGGACTGGCTTTCAAGAAATCCGGCGCCAGACCTTATCCTTCTCGACCTGATGATGCCCAATCTGGATGGATTCGGGTTTCTGCGCGAACTGCGCAAGCAACGCGCGTTCGATCGGCTGCCGGTGATCATTGTCACGGCGAAGGAGCTCACGGACGAGGATATTCGCAAGCTGCGCGAACTGAGAGCCGACATCATTACAAAGGATCACGACTATCTTGGAGAGTTGGTGACGATCATGCGTCAGTGCCTCAATTCGAGCGCAGCAGACGCCGCCGTTCATGCTGATTGACGATGGAGACGGACAGGTGGCGAAGATTTTGCTTGTCGAAGATAATGAAATGAACAGGGACATGCTTTCGAGACGTCTCAAGCGCAATGGCTATGACGTCGTGATTGCTGTAGACGGGCGGCAGGGCGTCGAGATGGCTGCGTCGGAAACGCCCGACCTCATCTTGATGGATATGAGCCTTCCCGTGATCGACGGATGGGAGGCGACTCGTCAGGTCAAACAGAATCAAGCCACGCGGAAGATTCCCGTAATTGCTTTAACAGCCCACGCCATGGCGGGAGACCGGGAAAAAGCAATCGAAGCGGGTTGCGAAGACTATGACACCAAGCCGGTCGAGATCACACGGCTCCTGGGCAAGATCACAGCCTTGCTCGATTCCGTCCCGTGACCTTGGCCGAGTCTCCGGATAATTGAAATGATTTCACACGGCGACCAACCATCCGTCGACAGGATCGACCGCGCCCTGATCGCCTATATCAAGCAGGAATTGAGCGCGCCCGCCGAGGCGATCGCTGGCTATGCCCAAATTTTACTGGACGAAGCTGAGAAGAACGGTCAGACCCAGTTCCGCGACGACCTCGAAAAAATTCAGCTCGCCACCCGCTCGCTCAGCAGTCTCATTGCATCATTGGTGGGTCCTGTCCGTTCGCAGCGGCGAAAGGCGAGCGACGATCCCGAGGAATATCGACGACGCTTGCGTCATGACCTCCGCACCCCGATCAACGCAATCAAGGGGTATGGCGAGATGCTGCGTGAAGACGCAGTAGAGATTGATAAATCCAGCGCGCTGGTCGAGGATCTCGACCAGCTCCTTGGAGAGGCTTCGCGGTTTCTCGAGCGGATCGAGGGGGTGGTGAATTTTTCACTCCCCGAAGATATGGTTTCGACAGGGGACGCCGGCGCCGTGCCGGTCTCGGCCGAGGTCGCGCGCCGTTTCGTCACATCTGTCCAACCGATTTCGGAACGCGAAACCGACAGCGCCGCTTCGTTGCCGAGCCGCATTCTGGTCGTCGACGATAACGCGTCCAATCGCGATCTCTTGAAGCGGCGCCTCGAGCGACAGGGCCACGCGGTCGTGCTGGCTGAAAACGGGTCATCAGCGCTGGCGATCGTCAAGCAGGCGCAATTCGATCTCGTCCTGCTCGATCTGCTCATGCCCGACATCAGCGGCTTCGATGTCCTTTCGATCCTGAAATCAGATTTATCTTTGAGAGATATTCCCGTTATCATGATTTCGGCTTTAAATGAGATCGACACGATCGTCAGATGCATCGAGGCCGGCGCGGAGGATTATCTCGCAAAACCCTTCGAACCGGTGCTTCTGCGCGCCCGCATCGGGTCGTCCCTAGAGAAAAAGCGCCTGCGCGATCGTGAACGCGAGGCGTCGGAAGCCCTTCGAGTCGAGAAGGAGCGATCCGAACAGCTGCTCCTCAATATTCTCCCGGCGCCGATCGTCGATCGTTTGAAAGACGGGGAAACGGTCATCGCTGACCATCTCGCCAATGTGACCATTCTGTTTGCCGACTTTGTCGGCTTTACGGAGCTCTCCTCCAAACTGTCCGCCCCTGAACTGGTTGGCGTATTGGGACGGGTTTTCTCGGCCTTTGACAGGCTCGCGGTCAAATTCGGCGTCGAAAAGATCAAGACAATCGGCGACGCCTATATGGCCGCCTGCGGGCTTTTCGGCCAGCGAGACGATCACGCCCACGCCGTCGGGAATATGGCGATGGCGATGATCGAGACGCTGAGGAAGCTCAACGACGAACTGCCGACTCGGCTCGAGATCAGAATCGGCATAAACTCCAGCGACGTTATCGCGGGCGTCATCGGCACGCATAAGTTCGTCTATGATATCTGGGGCGACGCAGTGAATGTCGCCAGCAGACTCGAGTCGACAAGCCTGCCAGGCTGCATCCAGGTTTCGAGAGCGACCTATGAGCACTTGCGCGATGAATTCGTTTTCGAGCCGCGCGGCGGCCTTGAAATCAAAGGCAAGGGTTTATTGCAAACTTATTTTCTGATCAGGAGAGTATAGTCGCCAATCGAACAGAAAGGCGGCCCGCCGGGCGCGCTCCTCTTGGGCTCCGGCTTCCCTCCCACGCGCCTTCGCAAAAGGATCGATTCCAAATCTGCACAATGTCGCCTTTCCGATTGCGCTCTCGCAGGTCCCGATGTTTGCCGGGAGATGAAGGTCGTTGATGTCACAACGGCCCGGGATGACATTGAGCAGGGAGTGGGCATCACCCTCGCGCCCTGATATCAAGGGGCGCACTCTTTCTGGAGGTCTCACATGACGAAGCCATTCGATATTTTTGTCGCCGAAGCGCCTGACGTGCTCGCCGTTCATTGGGGCTGGACTCTTGCGCTCGGAATTGCAATCGGCGCTCTTGGCATTCTTGCGTTGATACGCGCCCGAGCCGCGACCCAGATTGCTGTAGGTTTTTTTGGCGCGCTCCTAGTCACATCGGCGGTGGCGATCCTGTTCTTTGATATCTCGGTCGCGGGCCTCTGGTCCGGCTTCTTCGTTCACGTCCTGTCCGCCGCGCTCGTCGGCATCGTCGGCGTGATGTTGCTGACGCGGCCATTGGTGGGCGCGCAGGCCATCACATTGCTGCTCGCCTTCTACTTTCTTGTGAGCGGCTTGACGACGATCGGCTTCGCCATTTCCGCTCACGTCGACGGATTGTGGATTTACCTTGCTCAGGGCGCGGTAAGCCTGTTCCTCGGCGCGCTTTTGCTCGTCGGCTGGCCGTTTACGGGTAATTGGGTGATCGGGACCTTTATCGGCGTCGATCTGCTGTTCAAAGGCATGTCGATCATTGCCTTGGGCTTCGGCCTGCGGGCGATTTCGGAAGGCCCTCTCATGTGAATGGCGACGAAACGCCGGGTTTGATCGCCGATTCAGGCGACGCCAGGTTGATGGAAAACGGCGGCGCGCCGGCGATCGGCCTGCCGTCGTTTTCGCCTGCCTTCATCGAGCCGCCAGCGAGAGGATCAACAGGCAGGCCAGCACGAGACTCAACCATCGCCAGAAGATGAGCGGGTTGCGTTCGTAAAGCGATTTCCTGCGCGGCCGCGCCGGCTCCGCTCGCGCTGCGCCGTTCTCGAGTTCGAAGGCGAACTCGAGAACGTCCCCGAAGCGGTCGCGCGGATTGACGGCGACGGCGGTCATGACCGCGCCGTCGAGCCATGCCGGCAGGTCGGGCCGCTTCGCGCCGAGCGGCTGCGGCTTGCCGAAACGCGGATTGCTGAAGGGTTCGATTTCGCCATAGGGGTAGGCGCCGCTGAACATGCGGTAGACGGTGACGCCGAGCGCGTAGAGATCGGACATTTCGTCGCCGGCGGCGCCCTGGAACAGCTCCGGCGCCATGTAGCTTGGCGTGCCGGGAATGTCCTGTGTCGGGAAATCGTCCAGATGCGGCGCGCGGCAGACGCCGAGATCGACGAGCCGCAACCCGCCGTCGTGAAGGAGAATGACGTTGTCGGGCTTTATGTCGCGATGGATGACGCCGGAGCGATGAAGCGTCGCGACCGCGCGCGAAAGGCGCGTTGCGATCGACAGCCCCTCCGGGATATTCATTTTCGGGCCGCGCCGCAGGCGCTGCTCCAGCGTCTCGCCGTCGTAGAAGGGCATTGCCGAATAGAGGCGGGTCTGACGGCCCGGCGGCAATTCGACGATTTCGCCGATAAAGGGGCTCCTCACCCGCGCAGCGACCCAGGCTTCATTGACGAAGGCAAGCCTGTAGGTCGCGTCGTCCGCAATGCGAGGATGCGGAAACTTCAGCGCGAGCGCCTTGCCGTTTTGCAGGTCGGTCGCGCGCATCAGCAGGCTGTAACGCCCCTCCGAGATGACGGCTTCGAGCCGGAAATCGTCGACCGTCTCTCCAGCAGCCGGCAGGTCGCGAACTGGAAGAGCCGACACAGTGCGCGACAAGGCGCGTTCATCGGCCGGGGGCAGATCGACGATGTCGATCACGAGAGCGGTGACATTGTCGCTGCTTCCGGCGTCCAGCGCCGCCTCGACGATTTTTTGCGACGTTTCCCGAGGCGAGCGCCGTTCGGCGAGCAGATCGCGCAGCCGCGCGTGGCGCAAGGCGCCATGGACGCCGTCCGAACAAAGCAGAAATCGATCATGCAGGCTGAGACCATGGGACGCATGCTCGAAAAGCAGCGTGTCCTCGAAACCCACGGCGCGGCGCAACGCATTGGCGAATTCGCCGCGACCGACGACGTGATCTTTCGTCAGCTGCTCCAGACCATTGGCGTCGAAGCGATAGATGCGCGTGTCGCCCACGTGGAGGACGAAAGCGGCGCGCCGCGACAGAATCAGCGTGCTGAAGGTGGTCGCCATTCCCTCAAGCGCCGGATCGACGCGCGCCTGCGCCGCAATCCAGGCGTTGGCCGCTTCGAGCGACCGCGCCGCCGCGCGAATGACGCCCAGCGTCTCGGGCTGGGCGTAATAACCTTCCATGAACGCGCGCACGGCGGTTTCGGCCGCCTCGCGCCCGCCCTTGTGGCCGCCGACGCCATCCGCGACGGCGGCGACCACGCCATGCAACGCCCCTGCGCCGCGCGGACCGAAACAGACCCCGACATAGTCCTGATTGTCGGGGCGCCGGCCCGCCCGGCTGGCGAAGCCCGCTTCGACTCGAAGATCATGATCGTAGCGGGTGAGCAAAATCGACCTCTGGGCGGACTAGATTCTCGCGCCCGACACGGCGCCCCAGGTGGTACGCCAGCGGGTCTTCACGACAAGCAAGCCGATGAGGCCGAGCAGCGCAAGTAGTCCGAAGAACATGAACCCCGCCGCGAAATTGTCGGTCGCTCCCTTGGAGAAGGCCAGCGTCTTGGCCAGGAAGAAGCCGCCAAGACCGCCCGCCGCGCCGACGAGCCCCGTCATCGCGCCGATTTCCCGCCGGAACCTCTGCGGCAACAGCTGGAACACCGCGCCATTGCCCATGCCGAGGCAAAGCACGCCGAGCGAGAACAGCGCCACCGCCACAAAGGCGATTTGCGGAAGCTCGGTCAGTCGCCAGCCCGGCGCGCCTGCCGCCGGCGCGGGACCCGCCGGCAGAAAGGCGATGGCGAAGTAGCAGGCGGAGACGATCAGGAACAGGAAGGACAGGGTCTTCACGCCGCCGATGCGGTCGGCGATATAACCGCCGACGGGACGGAAGCCGGAGCCGAAAGCGACGATCAGCGCGACCATGAGGCCCGCGGCGACGCCGTTCGCATGATATTGCGTGGTGAAGTAGAGCGGCAGCGCCGACGCGAGGCCGACAAAGCCGCCGAAGGTGATGAAGTAGAAAAACATGAACCAGCGGCTGTCCGAGTCGAGCAGGATCTTGCCATAGTCGGAGAGGCTGATCGTCGTTTTCGCGCCCGGCGGATCCCTGGCGATGATCGCATAGATTACGGCGACCAGAACCATGAGGGCGAGCAGCACGCCATAGACCGCCCGCCATCCGAAGGTTTCGGCGATCCACGGCGCGAAAAGGGTGTCGAGCACGACGCCCATGTTGCCGGCGCCGGCTATGCCCATCACCACGCCCTGATATTGCGGCGGATACCAGCGGCCCGCCTGCGGCAAGGCGACCGCGAAGGACGCGCCGGCGACGCCCAGCGAAACGCCGAACAATGCGATTGCCGCCGGACAGGTCAGCCCGAAGACGGCGACCAGAGAAACCGCGAATATCACGATGACCTGGGCGGCGATTCCGGCGCGCTTGGAGCCGATCGTGTCCGCGAGAATACCGAGCGGCATGCGGAAAATGGCGCCGCCGAGAACGGGGATCGCGACGAGCGACAGCTTGTCCTCGACAGGGATATGCATGTCCTTCGTGATGTAGACCATCAGCGGTCCGAGAGAGACCCAGGCCATGAAGCTGATGTCGAAATAGAGAAACGCCGCAAGCAGCGTCGGCCAATGGCCGGCTTTTTTGAAGTCGTCGAGTTTCATGTCTGCTCCTTTCAAAACCGGAATTTCACGCTGGCGCCAGCTCGCGTTTCGCCGCGGTCGCGTCGTTGATGAGGCGCTGAATTTCGGGCCGGCACGAGCCGCAGCCGGTTCCCGCGCGGGTCTTGCGCCCGATGGCGTCGACCGTATGCGCGCGATCCTCTATAGCCGTTTCAATTTCTCTTGCGCCGACGCCGTGGCAGACGCAGATCGTCCGGCCGCAGTCGGCGTTGGCCGGCGGCCGCCCGGCGAGCAGCCCCATCAGAGCTTTCGGTTCGCGGGTCGCGAAACTCTCGCAAAGGAAGGCGCGCGCGGCCGCGACCGGCGCGCGCGAAACGATGAGGAGACTCTGTGCGCGCCCGTCGCGAACCGCCAGAAGGCGGAAGGAGCCGCGCGCTTCATCCGCGACGCTGGCGATCTCGCAATCGCCGTTCAGGCCGAAAAGCTCGCGGGCGTAGCGCTCGAAGTCCTGCGGCTGGTTCAGTCCGGCAAGCTCCATGCGCCAGCCGAAGGTCGTGCGCGCAAGAGCCCAGTAGTCCGCCTCGACATGGTCGGGTTCATCGCGCATGAGCGCGAAGCCGAAACAGGCGGCGGGCCAGGGCTCGACGTCGACGCGCGAGCCTTTGGAGTCGGGCTGTCCGGACAGGGGGTCCGTGTTCGCCTCGACGAGCGCGTCGATCCTGCAGTCGCTCGAATTGCGCCCCGTCCAGTGCATGGGCGCGAAGACCGAGCCCTCTCTTTGGCGATCCGTCACGAGCGCGCGAAGGATAACGGCGCCATGCGCGTTGGAAAGCCGTACGAGGCTCGCCGGCGATATGTCGAGGGCGCGAGCGTCGGACGGATGTATTTCGACGAATGGCTCCGCGATATGTTGCGACAGGCGCGGCGAAACGCCGGTGCGCGTCATCGTGTGCCACTGGTCGCGGATGCGCCCGGTGTTGAGAATGAACGCGCCGTCGTTCTTGCGACTCCGGGGTGGCTGGAAGGGTGTTGCGACAAGCCGGGCGCGCCCGTCCGGCGTGAAATATCCGCCCTCGGCGAAGAACCTTTTCGGCTCGTCGTTCGGCGCCGCATCCCTGGGGAGGGGCCATTGAAACGGTTCGAGGCGATCATAGTCGGCCTGAGAAATATCCGCGCAGGCCGAAATGTCGAAATCGCGCGAACCATTGTTGAGACGCCCCGAGAGGCCGGCATATTCCCGGAATATGTCGCAGGGCCCGCCGTAGTCGAAGCCCTCCGCAAAACCCATGAGCTTCGCGACGCGGCAGACGCTCCACCAATCCGGCATCGCTTCGCCCGCAGCCGCGCGAAGCGGCCTCTGGCGGGAAATGCGCCGTTCCGAATTCGTGACGACGCCGTCCTTCTCGCCCCATGCGCGCGCGGGCAGCAGAACATGCGCGAAGGCCGTCGTGTCCGTGCGCTCCATGACGTCGGAGACGACAACGAAGGGGCAGGACGCCAGCGCGGCTTTCACGCGATCGGCTTCGGGCAGGCTGTCGACCGGATTGGTGCCGATGATCCACAGCGCCTTGATCTCGCCGTCGCCGACCGCTTTGAACAGATCGATCGCCTTGAGACCGGCCCGGTTCGCGATGGTTGGCGAGCGCCAGTAATGCCGAACGATGTCGCGATGCTGCGGATTGTCGAGCTCCATGTGGCAGGCGAGCTGGTTGGCCAGTCCGCCGACCTCGCGCCCGCCCATGGCGTTCGGCTGCCCGGTCACTGAAAAAGGCCCGGCGCCCGGCTTGCCGATGCGCCCCGTCAGGAGATGGCAATTGATGATCGCATTGACCTTGTCGACGCCGCAGACGGACTGATTGACGCCCTGGGAGTAGACGGTGACGACGCGCGCGTTTTCGGCGTAAAGTCCGAAAAACCGTTCGATGGCTGTCGGCTCGAGTCCGGTCGCCTTCGCGACAGCCGCAACGTCCCATGCGTCGGCGACGGCGAGCGCGTCTTCGAGTCCGCGCGTGTGGCGCGCGACATAGGCCGCGTCGCGTCTTCCGGTCTGTTCGAGGTGGCGCAGAAGGCCGAGAAAGAGCGCCACGTCGGAGCCGGGCGAGAGCGCGAGATGGAGATCGCAAATCTCGCTCGTCGCCGTGCGGCGCGGATCGATATTGACGATGCGCATGTCCGGCCGCGCGGCCCTCGCGCGCTCCAGTCGCTGGAACAGCACGGGATGGCACCAGGCGAGATTGGAGCCGACGAGAATGACGAGATCCGCGAGTTCGAGATCTTCGTAGCAATTGGGGACGACGTCGGCGCCGAAGGCGCGCTTGTGGCCGGCCACGGAAGACGCCATGCAGAGGCGCGAATTGGTGTCGATATTGGCCGAGCCGATGAAGCCCTTCATCAGCTTGTTGGCGACATAATAGTCTTCCGTGAGCATCTGTCCGGAAACATAGAAGGCGACCGAGTCTGGCCCATGCGCGTCGACAGCCGCGCGAAAGCCGCGCGCGACGCGCGACAGCGCCTCGTTCCAGCTCGCGCGCTGGCCGTTGATCCGGGGGTGAAGCAGACGCCCTTCGTGGGTCAGCGTTTCGGCGAGCGCGGCGCCCTTGACGCAGAGCCTGCCGAAATTCGCCGGGTGCTCCTCGTCGCCGGAAACATGCACGGCGCCGGCGCTCGACACCAAGGCCTTGACGCCGCATCCGGTCCCGCAATAGGGGCAGGTCGTGCGGATGATCTTCGACGGTGCGTTCACGGCCGTCTCCCTTATGGCGTAACCGCGACGCCCATTTCGAGATAGATGCGCCCTTTCTCGATCTTCACCGGAAAGCTGCGCGCGCAGCCGTGATCGGCGCCCGTTGCTGTACCGCTTTCGAGATCGATCACCCAGTTGTGCAGGGGGCAGGCGACCTTTCGTCCGTGCACGATCCCTTCGCTCAACGGGCCGCCCTTGTGCGGGCAGCGATTTTCGAGCGCGAAGACCTCGTCGCCGGCGGTGCGGAAGACGGCGATGTTGCGCCGGGGCGTCTTCACGAGCCGCGCGCCGCGCTGAGGGATCTGATCGAGCGGTCCGATGTCGAACCAGTTCGGCGACATATCGTTCATGGCGCGTTACTCCGCAGCGATTTGCGCGATGGGCGCGACGATGGCGAGGGGGGTGAACTCCTGCGAGCCGAAGCCCGCCGCGCGCTCCGCCCATGGGTCCTTGCGCACCGCACGCTGCGAGACGAGGAAGCGCTCATAGAGCGCCTTGCGCGCGTCGTGATCCTCCATGATCAGACGGCGCACGCGCTCGAGCCCCGTTTTCTCGACCCATTTGTAGAGGCGGTCGAGATAGGCGGCCTCTTCCCGATAGAGCTGAAGGACGGCGGCGACATATTCCAGCGCCTCCTCTTCGGTCTCGACATGGCCGAGAAGATCGGTGGCGCGCACATGAAGCCCCGCGGCGCCGGCGATATGGATGTCGTAGCCGGAGTCGACGCAAATGACGCCGATGTCCTTCACCGTCGCTTCGGCGCAGTTTCGCGGACAGCCGGAGGCGGCAAGCTTCACTTTCGCCGGCGTCCACGATCCGCAGAGCAGGCGTTCGAGCCTGACGCCGAGGCCCATCGAGTCCTGCGTGCCGAACCGGCACCATTCCTTGCCCACGCAGGTCTTCACCGTGCGCAGGCCCTTCGCATAGGCGTGGCCGGACACGAGGCCCGCGCGATTGAGCTGCGCCCAGACGGCGGGCAGATCCTCCTTCCTCACGCCCAGCAAATCGATCCGCTGCCCGCCGGTGACCTTGACGGTCGGGATGTTGAAACGCTCCGCCACATCGGCGATGGCGCGTAATTCGTCGGGCGTGGTCAGACCGCCCCACATGCGCGGAACGACGGAGAAGGTTCCATCCTTTTGAATGTTGGCGTGCACGCGCTCGTTGACGAAACGCGACTGGCCGTCGTCGCGATAGGTCAGCGGGAAAGCGCAGAGCAGATAATAATTCAGCGCCGGGCGGCAGGTCGGACAGCCGCAGGAGGTCTTCCAGGCTAGTTCCTGCATGGCGGCGGGCATGGAGTCGAGCGTCTTCGACACGATGAAGCCGCGAACTTCCTCATGCGTGAGGTCGGTGCATTTGCACATCGGCCGCCGCGCGGCGCCTTTGTATTCGTCGCCGAGCACGCTGACGATGAGCGTTTCGACTTTCGACGTGCATTGACCGCAGGAGGCGGAGGCCTTCGTTTGCGCGCGCACCTCGTCGAGCGAGGTGAGTCCCCCGCCCGTGATCGCCGAGACGATCGCGCCCTTGCACACGCCGTTGCAGCCGCAGATTTCCGCATCATCCGGCAAGGCTGCAACGGCCGCCGTAGGGTCCAGCGGAGACCCTCCCTGATAGGCCTGACCGAAGATCAGCGTGTCGCGCATCGCCCCGACGTCCGTCTGTTTCTTCAGCAGATCGAAGAGCCAGGGGCCGTCGTCGGTCTCGCCATAGAGCACAGCGCCCTTGACCCGATTTTCGCGCAGCACGATCCGCTTGTAGACTCCGCGCGACGGATCGCGCAGCACGATTTCGTCGTCGTCGTCGCCCTGGGAGAAATCGCCTGCCGAAAAGAGGTCGATGCCGGAGACCTTGAGCTTCGTGGAGGTGACCGAACCCTCGTAGCTCGCTGCGCCATCCTCGACGAGTTGCGCGGCGACGACTTTCGCCATTTCAAAAAGCGGCGCGACAAGACCGTAGCATTGGCCGCGATGTTCGACGCATTCTCCGACCGCGTAGATGTCGGGATCGCTCGTGCGCATCGCGTCGTCCACCATGACGCCGCGTTCGACGGCGAGACCGGCAGTCCTGGCGAGGCTGGCGTTCGGACGAATGCCGACCGCCATCACCACCATCTCGCAGGGAATGACGCGGCCGTCGTCGAGCTTCACGCCTTCGACCTTCGCGTCGCCGAGAATGGCCTGCGTATTGGCGCCGGTCAGCACCTCGATGCCGCGCTTCTCGATCGCCTTTTGCAGGAGATAGCCGGCCGAAGGATCGAGCTGGCGCTCCATCAGCGTCGGCATCAGATGAACGACGCTGACCTCCATGCCCTTGGCCTTGAGGCCCGCGGCCGCCTCCAGTCCCAACAGACCGCCGCCGATGACGACGGCGCGGCCGCCCTTTCCAGCCTGCCGCAACATGACGTCGACATCGTCGAGATCGCGGAAAGTGACGACGCCCGGCAGATTGACGCCGTGCACGGGGATGGCGATCGGCGTGGAGCCGGTGGCTATGAGCAATTTGTCGTAGGTCTCGACACGCCCCGACGCCGTCGCCACGCTCCTCGCGTTTCGATCGATGGCGACGATGGTCTCGCCCTTGTGAAGCGCGACGCCGTGGCGCGCATACCAGCCGTCGTCGTGAATGATGATGTCTTCGTAGCTTTTCTCGCCGGCCAGAACCGGCGACAGCATGATGCGGTTGTAATTGACGCGCGGCTCCGACCCGAAGACGACAACGTCGAACGCATCGGCGCGGCGCTCGAACAATTCCTCGAGCACGCGGCCGGCGGCCATGCCGTTGCCGATGACGACGAGCCTGGGGCGTTTGTTTTTATCTCTGGCGATGGACATGTTACCGACCCTGCTAAGCGTCCTCGCGGTCCGTCCACAGGTCGATCGGCTTGGCTGGGGGAGCAGGGCAAGACGACCATCGTCGCATCGGATTCCCATACGGGAGTCCTTCAGGCGACATCTGTGATACGAACCCATCGTCGGGCTCGTGTCCGGCGGACCGGAGGTCGTCGTTGACTGGAAATGATAAAGCACGAACCGGGCCAGCCTTCGCGCCGCGGTCGAGGTCGGGTCGCATCTGGCTGGAATCAGCTGCTTTGCGGAGCCGCCAAGGCTCGTGAAGGGCTGTCGGCCGATTTGCGGCGACGCCGTCTTTGAAGGCGCCTTCGCATAGAAGGTCGCGCGGTTGCTCAAAATCTGGGCGTGCGCAAATCAGGCGGACGATCCCGTATTCACTCCAGGTGGCGTCGACGCGGTTCTCCGCGCCGCGCCGAAAATCGTCCGGATCGATCGGCTATCCCGCTTTCTCCGCTGCGGTCATATTGAAAGCGTCGCTGGTCAAGGCGCTCACCTTTCCCCGTCGACGATGACCCGATCGCCCGCCTCGAGCGCGCCGTCGCTGATCTCGGCGAAGGCTCCGTCGTCGAGTCCCGGCTTCACATCGACGGGAACCGCAGCGCCCTCGCGCCACGCCCACACGCGCGCCCATCCCGCGGGCGGCGACGCAGCCGGCGCGCTTGCGGCGGGGACGTAAGTCAGGGCGCGGCTCGGGACGCGCAGCACATTCTCCCGCCGGTCGAGCTCGATGCGAAGCGACGCCGCCCCGCCCGGCTGCGCGGCGGAAGCCGGCGCCGGCGCGTCGACGACGATCCTCGGGCCGCGCTGTGTCGGGACGATCTCGCGCAGCCTGCCCTCGATTCGCTGCGCCGCATCGGCGGCGAGGGTCGCCGTCACCGTGGCGCCGGGCCGCGCCTGCAGGGCCGCGCCCGCCTCCGGCGCGGCTTCGATGTGCAAGGCGTCCCTGTCAGCCGGATCGACGCGGAACAATATGTCGCCCGCCTTCGCCTTCCCGCCTGCCTCCAGACGGCTATCGCGGATGGCTCCGCCGACGGGCGCGACGACCGCCGCGCCCTTCTCCAGCGCCGCGCGCAACGCCGCTTCGCGCCGGCTCGTCTCGGCCTGCGCCTGCGCCAGGCGGGACTCCGCGCGCGCCGCTGCGGCGCGCGTTCTCGCCTTCCGCTTGCTCGTTGCGCTTTCATAGGCCGCCTTGGCGCGTTCGAACGCATCCGCGCGTTTGCGCTGCGCCGCCTGCGCGGCATCGAACGCCCGACGGGCGCGGGCGACCTCGGCCTGGAGATCGGGAGGGATGATCCTTGCGCAGACGCGCCCGGCGTCGATCCGGTCGCCGACGGCGCACGCCGCCGCATCGATCGTCCCCCCGACCGGCGCAGCCGCCTCGGCCGGCGGCGCGGAAACGACGACGCCCGCCACATCGGCGGTCCGGACGATATCGCCGCGCTCGACCGTCGCCAGCTGAAGGCTCGCCTCCTCGCGCATGGCCCGCCAATAGAGCGCTCCGCCTGCGGCGACGCCGACAGCGAGCGCGAGGCCCGCAGCCAGAGGCGCGTAGCGGCGAATGGGGGACGGCGCGGCGATCGCGATCTCTGTTTCGGGCCGGGTCTTCGGGCGCCTGTGGCGCTCGCTCCACCATTTCTCGAGCTCCATCACGACAAGCAGAGATGAGCCGGCGACGAGCAAGGCGCCCCATTCGGCAAGCGTCGGCGGCCAGATCCGCAGCGTGTCGGCAAGGCCCGGAACATGCGACGCCAGAAGATGGATGGCCTGGGCGCCGAAAACGCTCGCCACGAGCAGCGGACTGGAGAACAGGCCTCTGTAGAACAGGGAATGATGTTCCGAGCGCGCATTCAGCGCCTGGAAATTCTCGAAGATGACGAAGAGCAGAAGCAGCAGGTTGCGCGCGTGATTCGTCTCGTAGCCCTGCGCGATCAGCCAGTAAAACAGGCCGAAGCCGACGCCCGCCATGACGATCGCCGAATAGAGGTTGCGAACAATCATCACGCGGTCGAAAATCGGCTCCTCGGGCTTGCGCGGCGGATAGGTCAGCTCGTCGCCCTCGGGCTTTTCGGCGGCGAGAGCGATATGCTGGACGCCATTGGTGACGAGGTTGAGCCACAGCAGCTGCACGGGCAGGAGCGGCATGGGCAGGCCGACCGGGATCGTGAGCAGGAAGAGCAGCAATTCGGCCGCGCCGGTCGAGACCAGAAGGAAGATGACCTTGCGGATGTTGGCGTAGGCGACGCGGCCCTCCAGCACGCCGCGCACGATCGACGCGAAATTGTCGTCGGCGATGATGATGTCGGCGCTTTCCTTGGCGACGTCGGTGCCCTGCTTGCCCATGGCGACCCCGACATGCGCATGTTTGAGCGCCGGCGCGTCGTTGACGCCGTCTCCCGTGACGGCGACGAAATGACCGTTGCGCGCGAGCGACAGGACAATGGCGAGTTTCTGTATCGGCTCGACGCGGGCGTAGATGCGGGCGCGCCTGGTCAAGGCGTCGAGCGACGCCTCGCCCGCCTCCTCGGCGCGACGCACCTCGTCGCCCGTGACGATCTGGTCCGGGGAAAAGTGCATGCCCGCCTCTCTGGCGATGGCGGCGGCCGTGCCGGGCGCGTCGCCCGTGACCATCGCCACGACGACGCCGGCGTCGTGGCATTCGCCGATGGCGCGCCGCACTTCCGGCCGCAGCGGATCATGCATGCCGACGAGGCCGAGAAAGACGAGGTTTTCGAGATGGCTCGGGCCATAGCCATCGTCGGGCTCCGGCGCGATCTCGCCTTCGGCGAAGGCAAGGACGCGCAGACCCCTCGCCGACAGTTCGTCTTTCTGGCGCCAGAGCGCCTCGCGGTCGATCGGGGCCAATGCGCCGCCGACGTCCATCCGGCCGGCCATGGCGATGAGCGTCTCCGGCGCGCCCTTCGCAAAAACGCGAACGGCGCGCTCTTCCTCGTGGAGATGGAAGGAGGCCGCATATTTGAGGTCCGGCTCGTAGGGGATGCGTTTGACGAGCGGATAGCGCGCGCGCAGATCCTCATGCGCGACGCCGCTTCTGTACGCGGCGACCAGCAAGGCGACGTCGACCGTGTCGCCTATGCCCTTGATCTCTTCCTTTTCGCGACGGATTTCCGCCTCGTTGGGCAGCGCCGCCGCGCGCAGCAGCGCCGCGAGCAGGAGATCGGCCTGCTCGTTGCGCGTCGCGCCGCGGAAGGAATAGGATTCGACGCCCTCCCCGGGCTCGAGCGACAGGGCCGAGCCGTCCGGCAACACGATGTCGGTGACGGTCAGCTCGTTGCGCGTGAGCGTGCCGGTCTTGTCGGTGGCGATCATGGTGCAGGAGCCGAGCGACTCGACCGCCGCCATCTTGCGCACGATCACATTGGCCTTGGCCATGCGCCGCATGCCGATCGCCAGCGCCACGGCGATCGCGACCGGAAGCCCTTCGGGGATGGCCGCGACGGCGAGGCCCACCGCCATCATGAAGAGCTCGACGATCCCCATGTGGCGCAGATAGCCGACGACCATCAGAACGCCCACGGCCACGGCGACGAGAACGGCGATGAGCTTCGAAAACCGCTCCATGCGGATGATCAGCGGCGGCTGGGACGCGGATGGCTTGACGAGTTCGCCGGCGATCTTGCCGACTTCCGTCGCGAGACCCGTCGCCGTCGCTTCTCCGACCCCGCGCCCGCGCGTGACCATCGAGCCCGCGAAGACCATGCCGTCGCGCGGCGTCTCCTGCGTCTTCGTCGCCGCGACCTTCTTCACCGGCAGGGACTCGCCCGTCAGCAGTGATTCATCGCAGCGCAGATCGATGGCTTCGATCAGCCGCATGTCCGCGGGCGCCCGGCGTCCGGCCTCGAGCAGCACGATGTCGCCCGGCACGACATCGCGCGCGTCGATTTCCTGCTGCACGCCGTCGCGCAGGACAAAGGCGCGCGGCTGATCCTGTTCGCGCAGCGCGGCCGCCGCCTGGCCGGCGGAATATTCCTGAACCGCGCCGATAATTCCGTTGATGATCAGCACGACGCCGATGAAGATGGCGTCCTTGGCGTCGCCGATCGTCATCGCGACAGCCGCCGCGCCGACAAGAATATAAATCAGCGGACTGAGAAACTGTCTGAAAAAGACTGCCGCGAAGGAGGGGGGGCGCGCTTCCGGCAGCGCATTCGGGCCGAATTCTGCGAGGCGCTCCTGCGCTTCGCGGGTTGTCAATCCGTCCATGATGCTCCTGAAAACTTATCGCGCTCTCTCGCGCAGCCCCGGGATCTTCGCGGCGTTCGTCGCCGCGCGGAAATTGTTGGCGACGCAGCGAAGCTCCGCCAAGCTTCGCCTTATGCAGAAGGATGGCGCCCGGGCTCCCGAGCGCAATGCGAATGGACAGGCCCCCGCTCGCAGCTCCGATCCAGGCGTCCGCAATAAATTAGAGCGGCTGTCCGCGAGGAACAACGGTCGCGAACGACGCAGGTCGAGCCATCGCCACGTGGAACCATGAAAACCGATGGAGCCTCGCAAAAAAGGGATTTCGGGAAATGACGCCGCGCCGGGGGTATGAAATGGACCCTGTCATCGGTTCCGGCTCGCGAGGCGGCGAGAACCGCTCGAAGCTCCGACGATCGCGCCGGGTGGATAGAGAGGAGGCTTCGAGTCTGCGACTGTTCGGCGGGGATGGGGCCGCCCTGCGGCGCCTTCGTGTTGCGGAGTCCGGCCTTCTCCTCTAGTGCGGTCGAAGCGGCTTGCCGCCTGGGCTTCATCTTGTTTTGTCAACAGCGGGGCTGGGGAAAAAATGGTCGAAGGATTCCCTTCGGGGAAGGCCGATTCCGCGCCGGGACAGGCGACCCGGGACGCCATCACCCGTCTCGTCTTTCTCAGCCATCAGCCGGAGAATGTGGACGTTGCGCTCGTTCTCGGCTCTCCGTCGATCAGCAACATTCTTCCCGCCGTTTCTCTCTATATGCAGGGAATGACGCGCCGGATCGTCGTCACCGGCCATGGACCCGCAGACGGTTCGGAGCCGGAATGGCGCGTCTACCGTGATTACGCGTTGAGCGCCGGCGTGCCCGAGGCGGCGATTCTCGTCGAGCCGCACGCGCGCAACACGCTCGAGAATTTCGTCTTCAGCGACAGACTCATCGCCGATGAAATCGGCTGGTCGAACATCGGCTCCATGGCGATCTGCAGCAAGCCGTTGCATGCCCGGCGCGCCTACATGACCGCTCGCCGGCATTTCCCGAAGGACGTCGTTCTGTTGATGACGCCGCCTAAGCATCCCGCCGACATTCAGGCGGACGACTGGTGGCGCACGCCTGTCGGGCGCGAGCGCGTGATGGGCGAGTTGCGCCGCATTGGCGAATATGCGGTCAAGGGCGATCTTTCGATTGACTGACGGGCGCGGCATTTGCGGACACAGGCGCGTCCATCTCGTCGGCGTTCAGGGCTCCGGCATGAGCGCGCTCGCGCGGCTGTTCATCGAGAGCGGCGCCTGTGTCACCGGCAGCGACGAGGTCGATGGCGACAGGCTTCGCGGGTTACGCGACATCGGGGCGGAGGTCAGCGTCGGTCACGCCGCCGACAATCTCGGGCGGGCCGATCTCGTCGTCTTCAGCCCCGCCGTGCCGCGCGACAATGTCGAGCTGAAGGCGGCGCGCGAGCGGGGCCTCGTCATTCGCTCGCGCGCAGGCGCGCTGGCGGATCTGCTGGATGGCCGCGACGTCATCGGCGTCGCCGGCAGTCACGGGAAGACGACGACGGCGGCGATGCTCGCCGCAATCCTCGAACACGCGGGGTTTTCGCCCGGTTTCACGATTGGCGCGGCCGCGCCTGCGCTCGGCGACGTCAACGCGCGCTGGAGCGAAGGTTCGCTCTTCGTGGCGGAAAGCTGCGAGGCGTTCCGCGCGCTCGACCATGTGCGGCCCGCCCATTGCCTCGTGACGAATGTCGATGACGAACACAGCGAGCACTATGGTGGACGCGACAGGCTCGAAGCGGCCTTTGCGGCGATGATCGAGAGGACGCGGAGTGACGGCCATATCGTTCTTTGCGGCGACGATCCGTTTCTCGCCGCAATGGCCGAAAAGCCCGGTTCCCGCGCCGTTACTTACGGATTTGGCGACAAGTCGTCGTGGCGCGCGGACAGGATCGAGCGCGGGCGCGACGCCGTCGCTTTCGACGCCATTGCATGGGGGCGGCCGCTTGGCCGCATTCGGTTGAAAGCTCCCGGCGCGCATAACGCCGCCAACGCGCTCGGCGCCCTCGCACTGGCGAATGCGCTCGGCGCGCCTTTCGACGCCGCCGCCCTTGCGCTGGAGCGCTTCATCCCCGTCGGCAGGAGATGGGAGCGGGTTGGGGAAGCGGACGGCGTGCGCATATTCGACGATTTCGCGCATCATCCGACCGAGATCGCGGCGACGCTCGCCGCCGCGCGCGACTCAGCCGAAGCAGGCGGGAAGGTCGTCGCCATTGTCGAACCGCTGTCGCACGCGCGCATCTGTCGTCTCGCGACGCATTACGCCCGCGCGCTTTCGATGGCGGATTACACGATCGTCCTTCCGGTCGACGGAGCCGGCGAGCCTACTCCGGCGGATTCCTCCGACGCGCTCTTGCATGATGTGTTTCGCCGCTCCGGCTTGCGCTTCGCCTGTTGCAATGGTCCGACGGATGCGGCGTCGACCGTCGCGGCTCTCGCCGGCCCCGGCGACGTCGTCGTGACGATGGGCGCCGGTCTCGCGCAGCGTTGCGGACCCGCGATAATCGCCGCAATATCGGAGCAAAAGCCGTGCGGGGAACGACCGCCCGCGCCCGTGATTCAGCCCCCTGCCCCGACGCCGCTCGCCGATGGCGGCGAACGCCTGCATTCGCGTTTCGAACGCATGGGAGCGCTTCAACCCTCCGCGCCCTGCGTCATCGACGGAGAGACGACATGGACATACGCGGGCATTGCGAAGGCGTCCGATCGCGTCGCGCATGAGCTGATCAAACGCGGCCTGCGTCCCGACGACATCGTCGTGCTCCGCCTGAATAAATCCGCGCGACTTGTCGCCCTCATGATCGGCGTGCTGAAAGCTGGCTGCGCATTCGCGCCGATCGACCCGAAAATGGAGCGGCCAGGGATCGATGCGGCGCTCATGCGCGCGGGAGCCGCGCTCGCCATCACGGATGAAGCGCCGCGCCATGGCGGTTTGTCGGGCGTGGACTGCGTCGACATCGAAAGCTTCTGGCGCGCGCTCGCCGCCGCCGCGCCCCCGCCCTGCCCCGCGACGGGCGGCAATCTCGCCTATGCGATTTTCACCTCGGGTTCGACGGGAGAATGCCGTCTTGTCGGCGTCGAACATCGCAACGTCACGAATGTCATCGACTACGCTGTCGAGGAGTTGATCCAGCCCGAGGATCTCGCGCTTGCGCCCTTTATCGATTCGATCAGTTTCGACGCCAGCGTCCATCAGATCTTCACGACGCTCGCCCATGGCGGCGCGCTGTTGATCGAGCGTGACCTCGCGAGCCTGCTGAAATCGAAACACGCGGCCGCGATCACTGCGCTTGGCGCCACGCCGTCGGTCTTGCAGCGGCTGATCGAGGCGTCGTCGCTTCCGGTCTCGCTGCGCCTCATCATGGTCGGCGGCGAAGCGGTTCCCGCGTCGCTCGTCGCGCGTCTTCGCGAGGCTCGCGGACTGCGCAGCGCGCTGAATTTCTACGGCCCGTCCGAAACGACGATCTATTCCACCGTCGCGCGCCTGCTCGACGCGGACGCCGCTTCCCGTCCCGGTGAAGTCGCCGGGCGCGTCATCGGCTTTCCCATTCGCGACACGCGCGTTCATCTCGTCGATGACAATGGAAACATCGTCCCCGACGGCGAGACTGGCGAAATCGTCATAGCGGGCGGAGGCGTCAGCCGCGGCTATCTCGGCGACCCCGCATTGACGAACGAGCGTTTCGGCGCGGATATTTTCTCGTCGCGCCCCGGCGAGAGAATGTATCGCACGGGCGATCTCGGCCGGCGGCTTTCCGACGGATCGCTGGAATTCATCGGCCGCAAGGATGCGCAGCTCAAGATCAACGGCGTGCGCTTCGAGCCCGTCGAGATCGAGACGCAGCTCGAAGCCTGCTCCGGCGTAGAACGCGCCGCCGTCGTTCTCTCCTCGCAAAGGAGCGGTCCGCCGCAACTCGTCGCCTATGTGACTGCGGCCGCCGACGCCGACTTCTCCCGCATCCGCGCCGAGCTCGACAAGCGGCTGCCGAAGGCGCTGACGCCAGGACTCATCCTGCGTGCGCCCGATCTGCCGCTCACCGTCGGCGGCAAGCTCGACCGGCGCAAACTCGCGCAGCTCGTTCCCCTCGCAGCCATGCTGCGGCCCGCGGCGCCGCCGCGGGACGACATCGAACGGCGCCTGCTCGACATATGGCGGAAAGCGTTGCGGGCGCCGGCGCTCGGCGTCGACGACGACTTTTTCGAGACGGGGGGCGACTCCCTCGCCGCCATGACGCTGACGCTCGCCGTCGAAGACGCATTCGACGTCCGGCTCCCGGTCGAGGCGTTCGAACAGCTGGCGACGGCGGCGCATATGGCGACTTTCGTTCGCAGGGCCCTCGATGATGGCGCGGCGACGCAGTCCGGCGCGATGGACGATTTCGAGACGTCGCTGGGCAAGATCAGAAACTATCTCGCCGGCTGGAAAGGCGCCCGGCGGACGCCGGAGTCACTCATCGTCACGCTCAATGAGGCGGGTGGGCGCGGGGGTCTCTTCTGGTGCTTTCAGGCCTATCCCGAGCTTGTCGCGCTCGCCGGGGAGCTGGGACCCGATCAGCCGGCGCATGGCATGCGCTCGGGCCATCTCGCATTTGAATACAGGCCGGACACGATCGAAGCGCTTGCGCGGCTTTACGCGCAGGAAATCAACTCCATCCAGCCCGAAGGCGCGATCGCGCTCGGCGGCAATTGTCAGGGCGGCCTCATTGCCCGGGCGACGGCCTTGGCTTTGCGCGCGCAAGGGCGCCGCGTCGACCGCCTTATCCTCATGGAGCAGGACGGCTACTGGCCGTATGACGAGCGCGTCGATCTCATTTTCGGCGAAGACAGCAGCTTCAATCCGAGGCGACGGATATCGGAGCCGGATCCCGCCCTTCGCGCGGCCTATGCCGGAGGTTATGCGCTTCACTTCATTTCCGGCGAGCATGGCGAGTTCTTCGAACCTCCGAACGTCGGCAGTCTCGCCGGAGCCATCCGCTCCATTCTGGCGGGAGGGGATTCGGCCTGCGCCTAGATCGGGCGCAGCAGGCAGCGATATCGCGCGCATTGCAATCCGGCGGGATCGATCCCGATGCTGCGATCGAAGGCGACGCAGTGAAATCCCGCGTGGCGCAGCATCTCGAAAGTAGAGTCGGCGGGCGCGAAGAACTCGAAGCGTCCGGACGGCGGCGTGACGAAAATCAGCTCGCCCCGGGCGCCCGCGGCGAGCGTTGCGCCCATGAGGCCGGCTGAGAGTTCATCGAAATGGCTGCCGGACTCCGCCGCGTCCATCAGTCCCGTCAACGTCGATGTCCATTCGACGCCATGGCGCAGCAGCGCGTTCGTCGCGGGAAGCACGGGACGCTCGCGCAATCCGGTCGCGTCGGTGAAACTGACCATCGCAAAACCGTCGGCTTTCAGCACGCGCTGCGCCTCGCGCGACAGTTTGGGCGCCAGGACCGGCGGCAGGCAGTTGAGCGTGAAGTCCTGAATGACGATGTCGAAGACCGCGTCCGCGATCAGCGCCGAAAGATCGCAGGCGTCGCCCTGCAGAAAGTCGACATCTGGGATGCCGACGCCGAGACGATCGTAGATGCGCGGGAGATCGAGAAGATCGACCGCGACGACGTCGGCGCGCGCGACGCCCGCCTCCGACAAACGGCGCCGCAGCGCCTCGACATTCTGCGGAGCCGTATATCCCTGAATGAGGCAGGAGGCGCGGCCTCCGAGCGCCGCAAGGGCTTCGCGCGCCTCGTCCATCCGCGAGAAGGAGCGAAGGCTGCTCTCGAGCGTCGGGAGATCAGGCGCGAAATGCGCGGAGGAGTTTACATATTTCGCGACAAAAAGCTCGTCTGCGTGTTCAGTGAGCGTCCCGAGAGACATTTGTTGATTTCCGCGAGGATTTGACCCGGTTTTCTCACCGGGAGGCGACCGAGATCGATTTATGTTTCGGCGCTCATGCCGGGGTCAAGGCCGGGCTTTCCGTCTCGTGTTTTTCTCGCCAATGAATCTGGCGTTAGCCCGAAGGCGCCTTTCGTGGTTTCAAAGATATCGCGATGATGAGCGCGACGACGCGTGAAACACTTACCGGGAGGACGCGGGATCGAATGCGGGTTATGATGAGGGCGGCAAATCGGGGACGCTCATGACGATTGTCCGAATGGATCATTTCACCATTCTCACACGGGATGCGAAAGGCTCGGCCGCTTTCTACGGCGATATTCTCGGCCTCGCGCCGGGGCCTCGGCCGGCCTTCGATTTCCCCGGCGCCTGGCTTTATGCCGGGGAGCGGGCGGCGTTGCATCTCGTCGAGCGGCCGGACGCGCCCGCGGGCGGCGGCGTCTTAGACCATGTCGCCTTCTGGGGCGAGGGCCTTCCCGCCTGTCTCGAAAAGCTGAGGGCGCGCGACGTGGCGTATGAGCTGCGGAGATTGCCGGAAGGCGGACATTGCGCCGGCGTTTGGCAACTCTTCTTCCTCGATCCCAATGGCGCGAAGATCGAGGTCGACTTCGCCGCCGCGGAAAGCCCCGGCGTCTAGAGGGTGTTATGCACCTTGGATCATGAAATCTGCTGCGCGCTTGAGCATGAGACATGCGAAGGCGACGACGTGGAGTCCTGCGAGGGTCTGAGCATAGCGCTCGTAGTCTTTGACGA
Organism: Methylocystis sp. ATCC 49242; assembly: GCF_000188155.2. Classification (NCBI taxonomy): domain Bacteria; kingdom Pseudomonadati; phylum Pseudomonadota; class Alphaproteobacteria; order Hyphomicrobiales; family Methylocystaceae; genus Methylocystis; species Methylocystis sp. ATCC 49242. The sequence continues at coordinate 41,637 of NZ_KE124770.1, read as the reverse complement.
GCCGCCTGCATCGCGTCGCCCAGGCGAATGAACGCTCGACCACCCAGCGCTTGGGCAGCAACACGAAGCCCTTCTTCGCTTCGGCAAGTTTGACGACGCACAGTTCGGCGCCTTGCGCCTTCGCCGCCTCGGACGCCTTTTCGCCGGTGTAGCCCTGATCGACATAAACGAGTTCGACGCTTTCGCCTGTCACATCCTGCACGGCTGCGATGAGCTTGCCGACCTCGGCGCGGTCATCGACATTCGCCGGCGTGACATGCAACGCCAGCAAATGGCCCAATGTGTCGACTGCCATGTGCAGCTTCGAGCCGCGCTTTCGCTTCGCGCCGTCATAGCCCGCTCGTGGGCCGCTCTCAGGGGTCGAGCGCAAGGTGCGGCTGTCGATGATCGCCGCCGTCGGCTCCGCCGCCCGCCCGGAAGCGACGCGCAACTGGGCGCGCAGATCCTGCGCAAGCGCCTCGAACACGCCCGCCGACAGCCAGCGCTGCGATTGCTGATACACGGCGAACCATGGCGGCAGATCGTTGGGCATGGCGCGCCAGGCGATGCCGTAGCGCAGCACGTAACGCAGGCCGTTGAACAGCTCGCGCAGCGAATGTTGACGCTGCGGCGCGCCTTCGTCCATGAGCGTCAGATAAGGCGCAACCAGCGACCATTCTTCGTCGCTGACGTCAGACGGATAAGGTTTGCGAATCGGAGACATCCGATTCTACTAAGACAATCAATCACCAAAGTACATAACACCCTCTAGAGCAAATTCGGCGAATTTGCTCTCGCTTCAAATCTTGTCGCGCGTTCAAACGGAAAACCGCCTACACTTTTCCTGAACGCGCTTTAGAGCGATTCCTGTCGCGCGGGGACTGCGGGCGGCGGCGCGAGTTCGGGGTCGTCGCTATCCCTCAGTCCCAGCAGTTCATAAATGCGGAACGGCGTGCTGCGGCCTTCGACCGTCACCACGTCGAGATCGCGTACGACGAGGCGCGCGCCCGCCGCCGCCAGCACGCTGTCGGCGATGCAGATCGTCGTGCCGAAGCGTTTGTTCATGCGTTCGAGCCGCGAGGCGACATTCACGCCATCGCCCATCGCCGTATAGCTCATCCGCTCGGACGAGCCGACATTGCCGACGAGAACATGCGCCGTATTGAGCCCGATGCGCAGCCGCATCTGCGCGCGGCCCTCACGGGCCCATTCCCGATTGAGCCTTTCCATTCGCCGCGCCGCGCGCAGGGCTCCGGCGCAGGCGCGAAGCGCATGGTCCTCCATGGAGAGCGGCGCGCCCCAGAAGGCCATGACGGAATCGCCGATGAATTTGTCGACCGTGCCCCCCTCCTCGCCGACCGCTCCTGTGACGGTCGAGAAATATTGCGACACCTGAAGCAACAGTTCGTCGGCGTCCATCGCTTCCGCGAGGGTGGAGAAATTTTCGAGATCGGAGAAGAAGACGGTCAGGTTGCGCGACTCGACGCCGAGCCCCAGCGGCTGGTTGGAGCTGACGAGCGTGCGCACGAGATCCGTCGGCACATATTGCACGAAGGTCTGCAGCGCGTTGCGCAACAGCGCGAAGCCTTGTTGCAGGTCGGATATTTCCCGGATGGGCGAAGCGCGCGTCTGCGCCGGCGCGAAGCGGAGCGCCTGTATTTCGTGCGACTGCCGCGTGAGGCTGCGGATCGACTGAGAAAGGCTGCGCGACAGGAGATAGATCAGCAGCATCCCCAGCAGCAGGGCAAGGCTCGTCACAAGGGCGATGACATGGCTCGTCGCCTTCAGTTCGCCGATGAAATCGTCGGTCGGCGTGATGACCACGACCTGCCAGGGGCGCCCGAACTCGGCGGGAAAGCCCAGAAAGGAGACGTTCAGCTCCTCGCCTTCCGCGCTCGTGAAGCGGAAGGCGTCGCGCCCCAGCTCGCGCCGCTTCACAGCCGCCTGACGGATGCGGCTGTCGGCGGTGTTGTCGAGCGTGGCGAACTCCAGCGTCTTTTCGGTCCGGCGCCGCGCCTTTTCCGGATCGGGATGCGCGAAGATTCGGCCGTCCGCGTCGACGATGAGCGTGAGGCTGTTGCGGCTCGCCTGGTTGGCTTTCAGAAACTCCGAAAGCATCTGCATGGTCACATTGGCGGCGACAATGCCGATGAAGGATTCGTTTTCGGCGCCGGATGCGCCGGAAACGAGAATGGGGCTTGAAAGCGCGATGACCGGATAGCCCGTGTCGGGGTTGATCGAGGGATCGGTCATGACGAAGGCGCGGCGCTCCCTCGCGAGCCGGTATTGTGGCGTCGCAGGCATGTCGAGCGTCGTCTCCTCGTCATAGGCCTTCAAGACATGCGGCCAGACGTCGAAGAAAGTGCGCCGGCGCCGCCGGTCCGCGCCTGCGGAATAGGCGTCGACATAGCTCGAATGCCACATGGCCTGCGGCGGAATTCTCGGATCGGCGCTGCGACGGTCCTCGTCGATGCGCGTGACGACGCGATGGTATCCGTCCTCGAAACTCACATAGAGCGCATCGACCTGCGGGATCGGCCGCAATGTCTGATAGAGAATGTCGCGACTTTCGTTTTTCCTGAAGAAATTCGGATCGGCTGCGGCGAACTGCGCCACGGCGCCGATGCCGGTCTCGACGACGCCGAAGAAATTATATGTCGAGGCGATGATCGCGCGCTGCGACTGGGCGACGCGCTCCTCGAGCAATGCGCGGCCGGCGGCCGAGAGTCGTGAATAGCCGAAGGTCAGGATGAACAGCAGGACGGGAATGACCGAGACGGCGATCCCGAGCGTGAAGACCGTGTTCAGGCCGAGTTTTCCGGCCCGGGTTGCAGACAGGCGACCGTCGAAAGCCATTTGACCTTTCACGCAGGGATCGCCGCGCAGATTTGCACGTCCGGCGCGAAAATGACAGCCCGTCAGAAGCCGCGAAGGCCGTCAGCGTTTCGTTGACTGCCTCCGGCCTGCGAGCCGGGGACGTTCAGGAGGTTGTGACGGGGCGCCGCGCCGAGGCCCCGCCGCAAGTCTGGCGCAGGCGCATTTCAATCTACTCCGACAATTCGGGCCTGGAGAAAGAAAACGGCCGGTTAAAACGCTACTCGAAAACGCCCGAACCGACAGGACCGCTTGCGCGCGGAAGAGTAACCCGCGCGATCAGGCCGTGCGGCTCGGCGTCCAGCAGTTCGACTGACCCGCCATGGCGTTCGACGAGCGAGCGAACGATTGACAGACCCAGCCCGAAGCCACTGTGATTGTCGATCGTGCGCCCGGGTTGGCCACGCACGAAAGGCTCAAACGCCGCCGCTTTTTGCTCGGGAGGCATTCCCGGGCCATTGTCTATTACGTCGACGTGAAGGTTTTTCGGCGTCGCCTCGGAAATCGCGATTTCAATCCGGCTGGCGTGATGGGTGGCGTTTTCGACCAGATTGGAAAAAATCCGCTGCAGATCCGTCATCGATCCCATCACCATTTGTCTGCCGCCGCCGTGATAGACAACTTCGTGGCCGATGTCGCAAAACTGGTCTGTGACTGTCTGGAGAACGCTGTCGAGATCGATCAGCGAATAGTCCGACCGGTCGCTTTCAGCCCGCAAATATTGCAGGTTCTTGCGCAGCATCGCATCCATCAGATTGATGTCGCGAAGCATTTTTTCTCGAAGCTCGCCAGGCGCGACGAACTCCATGCGCAGGTTTAGCCGTGTGATGATCGTCTTCAGATCGTGACTGACGGCGGCGAGCGCTCGCGTTCTTGCGGCGATCATCGAACGAATTCGTTCCTGCATTCGATTGATCGATCGCGTGAGCTCCCGAACTTCATGCGCGCCGCGTTCGGGAAGCGGCGCCAGCCCTCCCGCCTCGCCTGGAAACTGCTCCGCATGCCTGGCCAGATTGACCAGCGGCGCGATGATCGCATTGGAGGCCCAAAGCACGAGAACTGTCGTGCATATGAAGAAAAGAATGGCGGAGAGCGCCCAGGGCGTCAGCAGGAAGGGCGTGCCGGGTTCGGGCTGCCAGAGCCATCGCCATACGGAGCGCGGCGGCTTGCGATGCTGGAAGATCGAAATGAGCGCATAGCCTCCCTTGCGCAGAGCCACCGCCATGACGCCCGGCGCGTCGTCGCCGGGTGCGGCCGCGGCGAAGATGTCGGCGTCGGGCCAGAGATCCGAGCGAACGCGGCGAATCTCGCTGATGAATTCCCGATCCTCCAATTCGACGGCTTTGGGGCGTTCGCTGCGAAGGTGGATACTGGCGAAGGGAACGGCGTGCGAGAATCCCGACAGCAGATTGCCCCGATCCGAAACAGGCGCGGCGTCCAGCGCGAGAACGATGCTCGCGACAAAATCGGTCTGGTCGACAATGTGCCGTCGTCCCTCGACGTCGAGCAAATGGAATGTAACGAGCACAATCGTCTGGAAGCACACGATCGCGATCAATATCAGCAGCGTGATCTGACTGGCGAGACGATCCACGAACAGCAGGCGCATGAGGCCTCTCACCCTCGCGTGACCGGCGCCGAAAACAGGTAGCCTTCGGACCTCACGGTCAGGATGATCGAGGGATTTCTCGGGTCCTTCTCCAGCTTCTGTCTCAGGCGGCTGACAAGCACGTCGATGCTTCTTTCGAACGGTCCCGAAGTCGGCCCATGAGTCATGCTGATGAGCTGATCCCGCGTCAGCACCCGATTGGGATTTTCGCACAAGGCGTGAAGAAGATCGAATTCGGCTCCGGTCATTGCGACCTTGGTGTCTTCGGGCGAAACGACTTCGCGCGAAAGCAGGTCCATCCGCCAGCCAAGAAACTGGTATCCCTGGCGGGGCGATCGATCGTCGATCCGGCCTCGCGCCTCGGTCCGCCGAAGCACCGCGCGCACACGCGCCAGCAGCTCGCGAGAATTGAACGGCTTTACGATGTAGTCGTCAGCCCCCATTTCGAGACCGAGAATCTTTTCCACATCCTCGCCATTCGCGGTGAGGATTATTATCGGAATTTCATGCGTCGTCCGAACCCGTCGGCAAATGGAAAGACCGTCCTCCCCGGGCAGGTTCAGGTCCAATATCAGAATATCGAAGCTTTCCTTCGAAAATCTGGCGTCCATGGCCGCGCCGTCCGCCACGAGCGTTACGTCCATCCCGTTGTTTTCAAGGTAGCGAGACACAAGCTCGCCGATCTCGGCGTCGTCTTCCACGAGCAGAACCGAAATGCGATCGTTCATATGTTGATCAGCCTCCCAATGCTCGCGTCGACTCGAAATTTTCAGGCCCGACCTGATACCGGCCCTATAGCGCTCCTGCGTCCTATTGTCCGGCGAATATGGCGCGCCGCCACTTTTGGGACATGAGCCAGAAACATTTTTTTGCAGCGCGAAAAACTGTGGAAACGGCCAGCTGCAAAAGTCGATCTGTTGCTGCTCCCAACCGGGAAAAACAAAATGAGGCCGCACCCTGGCTTTGTTCGTGGCCGAGGACGCCATTTCGCGGACGCTTGCTTGCGGGAGTTCCGATCCCGTCCGGAAAAGCCTGCAAGGCAGCTCAAAAAACAGCAGCTTATTGTGGCAAAATACATTGGCGCGCACGAAAAATTCAACGGCTTTGTTGAAAGCGGCGCCAGCGTCGTCGCGGACGAGCGCCGGAAATGCGGGAATGCCCCTGCGGACGGGCGCCGCCGCGCGCCAGCCCCCTCCTCCTCCTTCTTTGCGGAGCCATCGGCAGCATGAACTATGCAAGACCTTCCAGCCATTCGCCGGAGGCGCCCCTGACCGGGATCCCCGGCCTTCTCCAGAACTGGCGCGTCGATGTCCTGTCGGGCTTTCTGGTTTTTCTCATCGCCCTTCCCTTGTGTCTCGGCATCGCTATGGCGTCCGGCTTTCCGCCCCAGGCGGGAATTATCACCGCGATCGTCGGCGGCGTCCTCGTGTCTCGTATCAACGGCTCCTATGTGACGATCATGGGGCCGGCCGCGGGTCTTATCGTCGTCATTCTGGATTCGGTTCAGGAACTCGGCGCCGGCGACGCGATGGCCGGATATCGCTACACGCTGGCGGCTGTTTTCTTTGCAGGAATTATTCAGATTCTCATGGGCGTGATGAAGGCCGGAAAGATGAGCGCCTTCTTTCCGTCCTCGGCCGTGCATGGGATGCTCGCCGCCATCGGCATCATCATCATGGCTAAACAAATTCACGTCATGATCGGCGTTAAGCCCGAGGCGCAGACGCTTTTTCAGACAATCGGGGCTATTCCGGCGAGCTTCAGGGACATGAATCCCGAAGTCGCGGTCATCGGTTTCCTCGGGATCGGGATTCTCGCCGTCTGGACCTTCGTAAGCAACCGCCGTCTCAAAATGATCCCGGCGCCGCTGGTCGTCGTCGTCGTCGGCATGGCGCTCGCCCAATATTTCGACCTCAATGACGAACACATCTATCTGTTCCTGCCGAATGCGGAGTTTATGCCGCATCACGAATACACGATCGGCCCGAAGTTCCTTGTTTCGCTTCCGCAGAATTTCCTGGCCGGATTCGCCTTCCCGGATTTCGCCCGGGTCGGCGAGCGGCTGTTCTGGCAGCAGGTGTTCGCGATCGCGCTGGTGGGAAGCCTCGAAAGCCTTCTGAGCGCCGCCGCCGTCGACAAGCTGGACCCTTACAAGCGCGCCTCCGATCTAAATCGCGACATCGCCGCCGTCGGGGTCGGCAATACGATCTGCGGCCTGATCGGCGGTCTGCCGATGATCGCGGAAATCGTGCGCAGCTCCGCAAATATAAACAACGGGGCTCGCACGGGATGGGCCAATTTCTTCCACGGCCTGTTCCTGCTCGTCTTCGTCGCCCTGTTTCCCAATGTGATCCATGAGATCCCGCTTGCTTCGCTCGCGGCGCTTCTCGTCTTCACCGGCTATCGGCTCGCTTCGCCCCATGAGTTCAGGAAGACGCTGGAGATCGGCTGGGACCAGCTCGGCGTCTTTCTGATCACCATAATCGGCGTGCTCGCCACCGACCTTCTCATCGGGGTCGCCATCGGCGTCGTTGCCGAATTTCTCTTCCATTTCTGGCGCAGCATCAACTGGCGCGACGTCCTCGGAGTCAGTCGCAGCGTCGAGGAGAGGGCGCCGGGCGTGTTTCATGTCGAGGTGAAGGGAGCGGCTTTCTTCGCCAACTATCTCGCGCTCAAAAGCGATCTTTCGAGAATCCCGCAAGGTAAATGCGTCGTCTTCGATCTTTCACAAGCGTCCTCGATCGACCACACCGTGATGGAGAACCTTCATCACTACTGCGAGGACTACAGGGGCAAGGGCGGTCTTGCCGAGATACGCGGGCTCGATCAACTGGTCGCCACGTCCAACCATCCCCTGGCTCCGCGCAAGCGGAGCGCCTGAGACCACGCTGCGACTTCACGGAAGGGGAGACGAATGCCGCTTGACATTGCCTTGCTGTGCATCGCCGCATTATTCGGCGTGAGCGCGTTTTCGATCTTCTCGAGAGATCGCGACCGCATCAGCGAACGCGTCTACATCGCCTGCGGCGGCGTCTGCGCAATGATTTTCATCGCGGTCGTCGTGACGAGAGGCGCGAATTCGCTATCGACGACCTTGCCGCTCGGACTGCCGTGGGTCGGGATGCATTTTCGTCTGGATGCGCTCAGCGCCTTCTTCCTGGCGGTCATAAATATCGGCGGCGCCGCCGCGAGCGCCTATGCGATCGGATACGGCGCGCATGAAAAAAGCCCGATGCGCGTGCTTCCGTTTTTTCCGGCTTTCATCGCCGGCATGAATCTCGTCGTGCTGGCGGACGACGCGTTCACATTTCTTGTCTCCTGGGAATTCATGTCGATCGTTTCCTGGGCGCTCGTGCTCGCGCATCATCACGACGTCGAAAACCGGAAGGCGGCGTATATTTACCTTGTAATGGCGAGCTTCGGCACGCTTTCCCTGCTGATGGCTTTCGGTCTTCTGGGTGGGGTGGGCGGCGCCTATGACTTCTCCACCATCCGCGAAGCGACCAGAGAGGGCTGGAAAGCCGGTCTGGTCCTCGCTCTGGTTACTTTGGGCGCCGGATCGAAGGCGGGGCTCGTTCCGCTTCACATCTGGCTGCCGCTCGCGCATCCCGCAGCCCCAAGCCATGTTTCGGCGCTGATGAGCGGAGTTATGACCAAGGTGGCGATATACGGCTTCATCCGGGTCGTGTTCGATCTCCTTGGGCAGCCGCCGTTCTGGTGGGCCATTCATCCGCTGGTTTTCGGCGCGGTCAGCGCTCTCGTGGGTGTTCTCTTCGCCACGATGCAGAGCGACCTCAAGAAGCTTCTCGCCTACAGCACGATCGAGAACATTGGCATCATCTTCATCGCGCTGGGGCTCGCGCTCGCGTTCAAGTCCAATGGCCAGGCGACGCCCGCTGCGCTCGCCTTTACGGCGGCGCTGTTCCACGTGTTCAACCACATGCTCTTCAAATGCATCCTTTTCTTCGGCGCGGGGGCGGTGCTCGGCGCGACGGGCGAGAGAAACATAGAGCGGTTGGGCGGCCTAATTCACAGAATGCCGAAAACCGCCTTCATCGTCCTCGGCGGATGCGCGGCGATCTCGGCGCTGCCCCCGCTCAACGGATTCGTGTCCGAGTGGCTTATCTTCCAGGCGATCTTGCTGAGTCCGTCGCTGCCGCAATGGATATTGAAACTCACGACGCCCGCGGCGGGAGTGGCGCTGGCGTTGAGCGCCGCGCTGGGTGCGGGATGCTATGTGCGCGCCTATGGCGTCACATTTTTGGGGCGCCCCCGTTCTCCGGCCGCCGAAGGCGCGACGGAAGCGGACCAATGGTCGCTGCGCGCCATGGCTACGCTGCTCGGTCCCTGCCTGCTGGCGGGCGTGCTGCCCAGTCTCATGATCGACACGATTTCGCCTGCTGCGGCGGAGTATGTCGGCGGCCGCATGCCCGCGCAGGGCCAGATCCCCTGGCTGTCGATTGCGCCCATCGCCGAGAGTCGCAGCTCCTATAACGGACTTCTCGTTTTCGCCTTCATGCTGTTTTCGACATTGGGTTCGATGAAGCTCATTCACAGCTTCTGGCGGCGGGAGACGCGGCGCGCGCCGGCATGGGACTGCGGCTATGTCGATGCAAACCCCGCGACGCAATATACTGCGAGCAGCTTCGCGCAGCCGGTCCGCCGGGCGCTTGGCGCAATTGCGTTCTCTGCGCGAGAACGGCTCGATTTCCCTCTGCCGGGAGAGACGCGCGCCGCAAGATTTGGCGTCGAGATCGACGATCGGTTCATGGACTACATTTATGGTCCCCTCTCACGCGCGGTCTGGTTCTGCGCGGGCAAACTGAACATCCTCAATTTCCTGACGATCCAGGAATATCTCGCGCTTGTCTTCGTCGCACTTGTCTTCCTTCTCACCCTCGCCGCGCTATGACATTTCTTTTCGATCTCGTCGCTCAAGCCGTTCAAATGACCCTCGTGCTAGCGCTGTCGCCGTTGCTGATCGGCTTCACGCGCAAGGTGAAGGCGCGCCTGCTGCGCCGGCGGGGGCCGCCGCTACTGCAGCCTTATTACGACCTTGTCCGCCTGCTGCGAAAGGAGGCCGTACTCGCGGAGAACGCTTCCTGGCTTTATCAGTCGGCGCCTTACATCATTTTCGCCATGACATGGATCGCCGCTTCCCTCGTGCCGACTTTCGCTACGGGATTGATGTTCAGCTGGACGGCGGACCTGCTGGCGCTCACGGCCCTGCTTGGCGGCGCTCGATTTTTCCTTGCGCTTGCGGGCATGGACGTCGGGACGAGTTTCGGCGGCATAGGGTCCAGCCGAGAGACGATGTTTGGCTCCTTCGCCGAGCCCGCGACGATCATGATCGTTTTCGTCGTGTCGCTCATCGCAGGGTCTACCCAGCTTTCCGAAGTCGCGGCCTATATGGCGTCACACCTTGAGCTGCGCGTTTCATTTGGATTTGCGCTGATCGGCCTGATCATTGTCGCAATAGCGGAGAACGGCCGAATCCCCGTCGATAATCCGGCGACGCATCTCGAGCTGACAATGGTGCATGAGGCGATGATCCTGGAGTATTCGGGACGTCATCTCGCCATCATCGAACTCGCTACGGCGCTCAAGCTGTTGCTTTACATGTCGCTCATCGCCTGCGTCTTTTTTCCCTTCGGCCTCGCGCCGCACGATGCGGGCGTCAGGGCGATGGCGAATGGCGCGGCGTTTTATCTGGCAAAGCTTGCGATTGGAGGCTTTCTCCTTGCCTTCTTTGAAGTCTCGACCGCAAAGATGCGCGTTTTCAGGGTCCCGGATTTTCTCGGCGCCGCATTGATGCTGGGGCTCCTTGGAACCCTGCTCGTCTTTGTCACCCGGAGTCTTTGATGACGCATCTTTCGCTTGATATCGCGCAACTCCTCGCCGGTGGGCTGGTGCTCGTCAGCTTCATGCTGCTTTATCAGGATCGGCTGTCCGGCCTCATCAATATTTTCGCGCTTCACGCCTTCCTGCTGACACTCTCTGTCGCATGGCAGGCCTATGTCCAGCAGGCTCCCCATCTCTATCTGACGGCTGGAATCGCCCTGATCTTCAAGGCTCTGATCATTCCCTTGAGCCTCCACAAGATCGTGAAACGGCTGCGCATTCATCGTACTGTCGAGGTTGTCGGCGGCATAGGTCCGACGATGCTCGTCGGAATCTTTCTCGTCGCCCTGTCGCTCGTCGTCATGCTGCGGTCAACCACCGAGGCCGAACCGATCGCAAGAGAGGATCTCGCCTTTGCCCTATCGATCGTACTGCTGGGTCTCCTGATGATGGTGACGCGCCGAAACGCCGTCAGCCAGATCATCGGCTTCATGTCGCTCGAAAACGGGCTCATCCTCGCCGCCGCCGGCGCGAATGGCATGCCGCTCGTGGTAGAAATCAGCGTCGCGCTGTCCGTCCTGATCGCGTTCATCGTGATCGGAATCTTTCTTTTCAGAATTCGCGAGCGCTTCGACACGGTTGATCTGTTCGAGCTCGATCGCGTGCGGGGAGAGCGTCGATGATTTCCGAAATTCTGATGGTGTCCAACGCCCTCATAGCGATACCGGCGGCGGCCGCCATAATACTTCTCATTTACCGGACGGATTACCAAAGGTCGGCGCAGATCAATCTGGCCGCGTCCGGCGTGACGCTTTTCTATGCGATCATTCTCCTCTTCAAGGGCAAGGAGACAGGGAGCTTCCTGTCCGTCGACGACCTCAACATCGTTTTCGTCGTGCTCTCCACCTTCGTCGGCTTCACGACAAGCGCTTTCAGCGCCAGTTATATCGCGCATGAGATCGAGATCGGTCGCCTTACGTCGACAAATCTTCGCTTCTACCATGCAATGTTTCAGTCCCTGATGTGCGCGATGAATCTCGCTTTGCTCGCGAGCAATATCGGTCTCATGTGGGTCGCGGTGGAAGTTGCGACGCTGACGACAGTCCTGATGGTCGGAATTTACCGGACGCGCGACGCACTGGAGGCCGCCTGGAAATATTTCATTCTTGGCAGCGTCGGCATTGCGCTGGCGCTGTTTGGCACGATCCTCGTTTACATGGCCGCCGAACCGGTGCTGGGCGAAGGGTATAACGCCATGGTCTGGTCGTCCCTCATGCAACAGGCTCCCCAATTCAGTCCCAGACTACTGAATGTCGCCTTCATCTTCCTGATGCTGGGCTATGGCACGAAGGTCGGCCTTGCGCCAATGCATGCCTGGCTCCCTGACGCTCATGCGGAAGGTCCGACGCCGATTTCGGCGGTCCTGTCCGGGTTGCTGCTCAACGTCGCGCTTTATGCGGTGCTACGTTTCAAGATGCTGCTGACGGCGAATGCGGCGGCGATCACGCCGGGGCCGATGCTGATGGTCCTTGGCCTCATATCTCTCATTTTCGCGGCCGTCATGCTCTACCGGCGCGACGACATAAAGCGACTCTTCGCATATTCCTCGATCGAGCACATGGGCATCATCGCTTTCGCCTTCGGCGTCGGCGGTCCACTGGCGAATTTCGCCGGGCTCCTTCACATGACGCTGCACAGCCTGACGAAATCGGCGATTTTTTTTACCGTCGGCCACATTGCTCAGGTAAAGGGCACGCAGAAGATCGCGGAGATAAGAGGCTTGACGGAAAGCCATCCAGTGCTGGGCTGGGGCCTCGTTCTCGGCGTGCTCGCAATATGTGGCATGCCGCCGCTCGGCCTGTTCATGAGTGAATTTCTGCTCGTGAGCTCGACCTTCGCGCAGCAGCCCTGGCTGGCGCTTCCGCTCGTCGTCGGTCTCCTTCTCGCTTTCGGCGCCCTGCTGATGCGATTGACGAGCATGGCTTTCGGCGAACCGTCGCGCAGCATCGGGAAAGTGGAGGCGTCCGTCGTCCCGCTCTTCGCCCATCTCATTCTGGTGCTGATCGCGGGACTTTATCTCCCCTCCTACCTAGTCGCCTGGTTTCAAAACGTGGCGCGATTGTTGGGATAAGCAAGAGAGGGACAGGAGATGCTGATCTCGCGCAAGGACAAGCCGATCCCGGCGTCGTCGGCTCCGCAGGCGGGGCCATGGATGCGTGAAAACGTGGACGAAACAGGATGGTCGCGCGCGATCGAGCAGATCGCAACGGGGGGCAGAGACATGCTGAGCCTCTGGAGCGATGGGGCGAACGTCTTCCTTGCCACCTTTGAAAAGGAGACGAAGGAGTTCCGCATCATTTCCTATAAATGTGAGGATTCCCGCTTCCCGTCAGTCGGGCGATTGCATCCCCCCGCGCTCCGGCTGGAGCGGGCGATTCACGACCTTTACGGACTGGAGCCCCGAAAAACGCCGGATCGCCGGAGGTGGCTTGACCATGGGCGCTGGGGCTTTCGTTATCCGGGAGGAACGCGGGAAACGATCGACTCGACGCGCGATGAATATACCTTTCTGCCAGCAGAAGGCGAGCCTCTTCACCAGATACCGGTCGGCCCGGTTCACGCCGGAATCATCGAGCCGGGGCACTTTCGTTTTTCGGCGAATGGCGAGGTTGTTGTTCGACTCGAAGAGCGGCTGGGTTTCGTCCACAAGGGCGTTGATCAGCTCATGGCCGGCGCGTCGATCGACCGCGCGGCCAGGTTGGCTGCGCGTGTCTCGGGCGACAGCACTGTCGCCTATAGTCTCGCCTTCGCGCAGGCTGTCGAAGCGGCGCTTGGAATAGAACCGCCTCCACGGGCCATTTATTTGCGTGCGCTGATGGCGGAACTGGAGCGTCTCGCCAATCACATCGGCGACATCGGCGCGATCTGCAACGACGCCTCCTTCTCATTGATGCATGCTCATTGCGGCGTTGTTCGCGAGAAGGTTTTGAGGGCCTCGAAGACATGCTTCGGTCATCGCCTCATGATGGATCGAATTGCGCCCGGTGGAATCGTCACCGACCTCGCGGAGGACGGCGTAACGTCGCTTCGTGTCCTCATCGACTCCATTTCGTCGGCGCTGCCGCAGCTCATTACTGTCTACGGCGACACAACCTCCCTGCAGGATCGTACCGTGTCGACCGGCGTTCTGAGCAATAATCTCGCCGCGCAATACGCTTGCGGCGGGTTTGTCGGCCGGGCGTCCGGTCGCTCGTTCGACGCCCGAAAGGCGATCGGCTACGCGCCATATCCGGCGCTTTCTTTCGAAACAGGCGCCTCCACGGATGGCGATGTCGACGCGCGCGTATGGGTGCGTTTCGACGAAGTGAAAGCGTCGCTTCAGATCATCGAACAGATATTGGACCAACTCCCCTCGGGTCCGATTAATGTGAATGTCGGACCGTCGGATGATTCAATCTGCGAAGGCGCCGCGCTCGTCGAAGGCTTCCGCGGCGACATCCTTGCCTGGGTCAGGATATCGGGGGGCGTCGTCGAACGCTCTCATCTTCGCGATCCCTCATGGTTCCAGTGGCCGCTGCTTGAAGCGGCGATCAAGGGAAACATCGTCGCGGATTTTCCTTTGTGCAACAAATCCTTCAATTGCTCCTATTCGGGGCATGACCTTTAGGACCGATCTTCGCGATGAGACGACTTCTTTTTCAGGCTCTGATGCAAAGAGTCCTCACCGAGCCGCCGCCCGAATCTGATGAAAAAATGCTTGCGGAGCTTGGCGAAACGCTTTCGACGAGCGCGCGCCGGGCGCTGGGGCGCAGCCTTTCCGTCCGCCAGGTCGACGCAGGCTCGTGCAACGGATGCGAACTTGAAATCCATGCATTGAGCAACCCCTATTACGATTTGGAGCGATTCGGCCTGCGCTTCGTCGCCTCGCCTCGACACGCGGACGTGTTGATGGTGACGGGGCCGGTGACAAAGAATATGTGTGAGGCGCTTCAGCGGACTTATGATGCGACGCCTAACCCAAAATGGGTGGTCGCGGTCGGAGACTGCGCTTTCGATGGCGGCGTGTTCGCTGGAAGTTACGCTTGCGTCGGCGCAGTTACAAAGGTTGTTCCTGTGGACCTGCATGTCAGAGGCTGTCCGCCGGATCCGATTGCTCTGCTCAAGGGCCTGATCGCGCTGGTCGACGCCGCCGGAAAAGCGGCGAGGTAAGCCGGGGCCAAACTTCTTCTCTTTTCCATGACATGCAGCGCTGGAAAATCTGCCGATTTCCGGAAATGCGCGAGCAACATTCAATTGCTGAATGAAAAACTGCAGAAAACGTCGCCTGCGACACCTGATGTCAGGAGTTCAGCAGGGATGACATCATGCAGAAACAGGCAGGAAGAGAACTTCTCGCTGCAGTCGCAACCGGAAACGTCCTGTTCTCGGCGCTCACCGTTTTTCCGGCTTCCGCAGGGGATCTCTCTGCGGAAAACCGAATGCTGAAAGAACGCTTGCGCCTTCTGGAGGCGAAGGTCGACGCTCTCCTCAGCGCGCAGGGCGGCGCAAGGTCAAAACCCCTGAAGACACGCGCCGGCCGTAGTTCTCCCAACGTTCCGCGTGCGACAAATGTTGCGAATTCGGCGTCGCTTGCGTCCGGCGACTCGAAGCCCGCGCCGCCGCCTGTCTTCGTGAGCTTCCGCAACGGCCTTTTTGTCGAGACAGCGGATAAGGCATACAGCTTCAAGATCGGCGGCCGCATGCAATTCGACGGCGGCGTGGCCACACAACCGCTGAACGGCTGGTCGGGTCAGGCGGGCGTGCGACAGGTTCGCCTCGAAGTCGAAGGCAAGGCGGCGAATTACTGGTTCTACAAGCTCCAATATGATTTTGCCGGCGCGCAATATGGTGGGCCCTTCAACGCCCCCGTGCAGGGCGGCATTCGGGACTTCTGGATTGCCCTGCAACATCCGGCGCTCACATTGCCGTTCGCCAAAGAGCCCGCCTTCATTCACGTTGGCAGCTATTTCGAGCCCTTCAGCCTGGAGTTCACCGCATCCTCGCGCTTCCGCGACTTCATCGAACGCGCGATGGCGGTGGACGCGATCGCGCCGAATCGACATCTCGGCGCCGCTATCGGAGCCTATGGCGACAACTGGTCGGCCAAGGGCGGCATATTCACGACGAGTTTCGAGGACCTGAACATGAATCCGGCCTTTGGAACCCCGGCCGTGTTCGGCGTCCCGGCGAAAGCGGGATGGGTTTCCACGGGAGGCGGACAATATTTCGATCTTACGGGCCGCCTGACATATGCGCCGATCAAGACCGAGCATGATTTGCTGCATCTCGGCGTTTCCGGCCGCTATCACCAGCCCAATGACGCGACGGGCCTTTCGGACGATCGGGTGTTAAGGCTCGGCAATCGCGTGCGGTCGGAGAATTATATCCTGAATCAGGGGCTATTGGGAACGCCGGACCTCTCCTGCGGCTCCATCATTACGCCCGGCGGGACGACGGCCGCGGCCGCACATTGTGTAAATAATGTCGAATCCTTCGGAGTGGAGATGTCCGCCGCGCATGGACCGTTCTCGCTTCAGGCAGAGTATCTGGGCCAGCAAGTGAACCGCGATCCGACGAGGATCATGCTGGCGCGCTTGGGTGGCGCATTCGCGCCAGGCGGCGCGTCGCATTATTTCGTCGGCTTTTACGTCTATGGCCAGTGGTATCTGACCGGCGAGGAGCGCGCCGCAGCTTACAACGTCAGCGACAAGATTGGCGCGAATTTCACGCAAATCAAGATCAAACATCCTTTCAGCGAGGGTGGCTTCGGCGCCATCGGCGTCGCCGCGCGATACAGCGAGGTCAATCTCAACAGCGGGCCGTTTTCGGGCTCCGCGCTTTACAATATGCTCGCCTACACCACACTTGTGTCACCCAATCCCCTGGCGGCCAGCGCTGTGGCGAATGCCGGCGTCGTCGGCGGAAGGCAGCAGAATTTCACGCTGGGGCTGAACTGGTATCCGGAAAACGGCTTCCATTTCCAGTTCAACTGGACGCATGTCATGCAGACGTCCGCTCCGCTCAACGACTACGGTCTGTTCTCCGCCGGCGTTCCGGCTCGCCAGGGACCATATTTCAACGGCGCGCATCCGAACCTCTTCGAAGCTCGCGCGCAAATATACTGGTAATGCCTGGCGCGGGATCTGCCGAGTTTGTGGATCTCCGGTCTCCAGGCAGAGAGCGAATGACGATTCGCAATCGGCGGGCGCGCTCTCGAAAAGAAGTCAGCGGCGGCTGACTTTCGTGAGTGCGCCCCTGCTCCCGGCGTCGCCCCGTCATCGAGACACGAATCCGAATCAATTCGAGCAGACTCGGAGTAATCCAGAAGACGCTCGAAAATGAGCAAAGTCCCCGCCATGTTCGCGCTTCCGGCTTGATCGAGGCGAAGTTCTTCTTTCAGTTGCTGATGGCTTTGTTCTTGAGTCCACAGCGTTGTTTGCGCTCACCCTTCAGGAAGTCGACGCCCGAGTGAGGATAAGCCATTAAGATTTCATTAACCCTTTAATTCTTGCCAAGGAGTGAGAATCAGCTTTTAGTTTGAGACGGAAAATCGCCGTCTAACGCTCAGGAACCGTCTCCAATGGCAAGTATGCCAAGCGCCCAGCCTTCTCATGCCGCTGAGAGCGCGCTTGTGCGTCTCAGTCGACACGCGAAAGTCTTGTCGGGCCAATTGCAGTCTTTGAGCGAGACGCTGTTTCCTCCCTCGTCCAAAAAGAGCTTGCGGTCTTTCTCCTCCGGAGAGGTCGCCCGCTTTCTCGGCGTGTCGGACGGCTATCTGCGGCAATTGTCGCTCGACGGACTTGGCCCCGCCCCGTCCTTGACGGCGGGCGGACGTCGCTCATACACGCCGGCGCAGATTCGCGAGCTGCGTCAATATCTGGCCGGCGCACGGCCGAAGGAGGCGCTTTCGTTCCTGCCTGCGCGTCGTGAGGGCGACAAACTGCAGGTTATCGCCGTCGCCAACTTCAAGGGCG
The DNA here is from genome assembly GCF_000188155.2 of Methylocystis sp. ATCC 49242. NCBI lineage: Bacteria > Pseudomonadati > Pseudomonadota > Alphaproteobacteria > Hyphomicrobiales > Methylocystaceae > Methylocystis > Methylocystis sp. ATCC 49242. The sequence continues at coordinate 24,321 of NZ_KE124770.1, read as the reverse complement.
GCTCGGCCAAAACGACCACGGCGCTTTATCTCGCGCAGTTTCTCGCGCTTCAGGGGTTTCGGGTTCTGGCGATCGATCTCGATCCGCAGGCGTCGCTTTCGGCGATGTTCGGTTATCAGCCGGAATTCGACCTCGGCGAGGGCGAAACGCTTTACGGCGCGATCCGCTACGACGATGCGCGGCGCCCCATGCGCGAGGTCGTGCGGCCGACCTATTTCGACGGCGTCTCCCTGGTTCCCGGCAATCTGGAGCTGATGGAGTTCGAGCACCATACGCCGCGCGCGATGGCCGAGCGGTCGCTGCGCGGCGCGAATGTGTTTTTCCGGCGCGTCGGCGCCGCCGTCGCGGAGGTGGAGGAAGACTTCGACATCGTCGTGATCGATTGCCCGCCGCAGCTGGGCTATCTCACCATGGGCGCGCTCAACGCGGCGACCGCCATGCTGATCACGATCCATCCGCAAATGGTGGATGTCGCGTCGATGAATCAATTTCTGCTCATGACCTCCGACGTGATGTCGGTGATTGAAGAGGCGGGAGGGCAGCTCGATTACGACTTCATCCGCTATGTCGTGACCCGTCACGACCCCAATGACGTGCCGGAGACCCAGATCGTCGCTTTGCTTCGCAATCTGTTCGGCGAGGACGTCCTGCGCGCCACCGTCTGGAAGTCGACGGCCATCGCCAACGCGGGTCTGACCAAGCAGTCGCTCTACGAGCTGGACAAGGGTTCGGTGGGGCGAGCGGCTTATGAAAGAGCGCTCGAATCGGTCAACGGGGCCAACAACGAAATCCTCGGTCTCGTCAGGGGGGTATGGCGGCGATGAGCAAACGCACGGACACGTTGCGCTCCCTTTTTACGCGAGCCCCCACCCCGGTGTTGTCTGCTGACAACATGCGGGCCGAACCAAGGCGCGTCGCGGCGGGGCCGGTCCGCTCGATGCAGGAAACCTTTTCGGACGTCGAGCGCGAAAACGAATCCCTTCGCGCGCGGCTGGAGAACGCCGAGCAGGTGGTCGACGTCGACCCGGCGCTGATCGACCCCTCGCCATTCGCTGACCGGTTCGCCCAGGAGGACGACCCTTCCTTCGAGGCGCTAAAACAATCGATCGCCGAACGGGGGCAGGAGATACCGGTCCTTCTTCGCGAGCATGTAGCCGCGCCCGGCCGCTATCAGACGGCTTTCGGACACCGCCGAATTCGGGCGGCCCGACTGCTCGGACGCTCGGTAAAGGCGATTGTCCGGGCGCTCAGCGACGACGAGCTCGTCGTCGCACAGGGCGTCGAAAACGCCGCGCGCGAGGATCTGAGCTTCATCGAGCGCGCGGTTTTTGCTCTGAGACTCGAGGCCAGCGGCCGAAGCCGGACAATCATTCAACAGGCGCTCGCCATCGATCGAGCCGAGGCTTCGAAGCTCATTTCCGTCGCAAGGGCGGTGCCCGAGGAACTGGTTCGGGCCATTGGCAAGGCGCCGAAGATCGGCCGCGGCCGCTGGCAGGAACTCGCCGAAGCCCTTCAGGACAAGACCGCGATCAAGAGAGCCAGGGCGGCGACCGATGGCCCGGCCTTCGCCAGGGCGGAAGCGGACGAACGATTCCTGCGCGTGTTGAAAGCGGCGAAGCGCACAGATGAAAACGGGACCCCTGCCCCATCGGTGATTGCGATCAACGACGCCAGGGGTCAGGCTGTCGCCGAGATCAGAGCCACGACGCGCGACGTCAAGGTGAGGCTCGCAAAACCGGACGGCGCAGCATTCGCGCGGTTCCTGGCCGGCCGCCTGCCGGAATTGATCGAGGCGTTTCACGCTTCCGGGGACGTCGAAAACGTCCCGAAAGATCTTTGAAAACGAAGGAGCAACATCAGCAAAAGAAAAAGGCCCCCGAAACGTCGCCGCCCGGAAGCCTCTCTGTAGTTCGCACCTCTAGAGAATCACTTCCGCAAATTGCTGTCAATACTGGGCGCTGTTTTGGCGAGCGGATTTCTTTTGCCTGAAGAGGGCGAAGGATGATGCAGACACAGCCGACGACGCCCTTCGGGCGGCGGTCGCTGACGCTCGCCATGGTGGCGAGCCAGGCGGCGATGAAGGATTTTGCTGAGCGCCCCGGCGCGGCGCAGACGGTCGTGCACAAATGGCGGCTGTTCCGCGCGCTCACCGAGGCGAAGGGGCCGCTCGGCGTCACCGACCGCGCGCTTTCGGTTTTGCATGCGCTGCTGAGCTTCCATCAGGAGACGGCGCTGAGCCTGCCGGCCGCGGCGGGGGAGGAGCGCGCCGGCCTCGTCGTCTTCCCGTCGAACCGCGAATTGTCGATCCGCGCCCATGGCATGGCGCCGGCGACGCTGCGCCGCCATCTCGCCAGTCTCGTCGAGGCCGGGCTGATCATCCGCCGCGACTCCCCCAACGGCAAACGCTATGCGCGCAAGGGGCAGGGGGGAGAGATCGAAAACGCCTTCGGCTTCGATCTGACGCCGCTCGTCGCGCGCGCCGATGAGATCGAGAATCTCGCCGAGGAGGCGCGGGCCGAAAGCCGGGCGATGGCGCTCTTGCGGGAGAAGATCACGCTGGCGCGGCGCGACATCGTCAAGATGATCGAGACCGGCGTCGGGGAGGGGGTTCCCGGCGACTGGCGGGGCGCGCAGGACGGCTATCTGCGGCTCGCGGCCCGCTACGCCCGCAATCTCACCCGTCGTGATCTGGAGGCTCTGGCGGGCGATCTCGCGGGCTTTGCCGCGCAACTCCGCAAGCTGCTGGAAGACCACGTGAACGGCCGAAAAAAGAGCGCCAGTGAGTCCCATTCTGAGCGCCACATACAAAATCAAATCACCGACTCTCGCGATTCTGAACCAAGCCTTCGAGAAGGCGGGCCCGAACCGTCCGGACCGACCGGCCGGCGATCGCCGCCGCCGGTCGCGCCCGAACCGCCATCCGCCGGCGCGCTCAACCCCGGCGGCGGCGGCGCGGCGAAAACCTATCCGCTCGGCATGGTGCTCTCGGCCTGTCCGGACATCCTCGATTACGCCAGGGGCGGGGAAATCGCCAATTGGCGCGACCTCGCCGCGGCGGCGGCGGTCGCGCGCCCGGCGCTGGGCGTCTCTCCCGACGCCTGGTCGCAGGCGCTGGAGACGATGGGCGAACATGACGCCGCAATCGTCATCGCCGCCATCCTGCAACGCAGCGAAGAAATCAGAAGCGCCGGCGGCTATCTGCGCGCCCTCACCGCCAAAGCGCAGGCCGGCGAATTCTCCCTCGGCCCCCTGCTCATGGCCCTGCTGCGCGCAAAAACCCCCCGAAAGCAAAAGGCCGCAGGGTGAGCCGACCTGCCTGCCTTACTTTATCGCCCGTCGCGCGCCAGCAGCCCGAGCCTTTCGGCGCGATCGAGCAGGCTCTTCACCGAGGAGGGCGACCAGCGCGTTCCGCCGCGCGGGGTGCGCTCGAACATGGCTTCGAGCTGCGCGCCGATCTGGGCCAGCGTCAGTTGCGGATTGGCGCGCGCGACGCCGGCGACGAGGGTGAGCAGCCGCTCGCTGCTTTGCCTGCGGCGGGCGGGGCGGAGGAGGTCGGGATCGGCCAGCCCCTCGGCGACGAAGCGTTTGACGGCGCGCTTTAGGCGCTCGACGGTCCAGCACGGGGAGCCGCCACCCTGCGCTTTGGCGTTGAGGACGCGAACAACATCCTCCCAGCGATGTTCGGGACGCATCTGCCTGACCGTGGGGAGCCACGCGCCGGCGTCCTGATTGACCCGGTCGAAATAGCTCCGGCTGCGCGCGTCGGCGATGCGGCGGATGGCCTGCGGATCCCTGGCGCGCAATTTCGGATTGCCGCCGACGCGGCCGCGCTTTCTGGCGGCCTTCAGCCCATCCCTGGTTCTTTCCTGGATCAGCGCGCGTTCCAGCTCCGCGACGGCGCCGAGCACCTGAAGCGCGAAACGCCCCTGCGGCGTCGTGGTGTCGATCGGGTCGGCGAGCGACCTGAAATGCGCGCCCCGCGCGTCGAGCTCGGCGATCACCCGGAGAAGATGGGAGAGGGAGCGGGCGAGCCGGTCGAGCCGCGCCACCACCAGCACGTCGCCCTTGCCGACGCGCGCCAGCGCCTTCGCCAGCTCGGGCCGCGACGCCTTCGCGCCCGACATGTGCTCGCGGAAAATGACCGCGCAGCCGGCGGCGGCCAGCGCGTCCGCCTGCGCGTCCGTCGCCTGATCCTCGGTCGAGACGCGCGCATAGCCGATGAGGGTCATCCGCCTGCGCCGTCAGCGCGTCGCCGCGCGGTCCTGCGGGACCGTTTCATGCGAAGCGGCCCGCGCGTATCCCGATCAGATACAACAGCAGCGCAACCCAGGCGAGGCCGGCGAGAACGGCCCCCGCCACGATGAGCGCCTGTTTGATCCTGTCGTCTGATGGCATGCTGAACCTCGGCGGCCGCTCTGAATTCGAGCGCCTGCTAAATTGCCCGCGCCGGGGCGGGTTATGCAAGCGTCTCGGGAACGGTCTTCTCGCTTCTTCACCCGGCGGCGGATTCCGGGAGCTGATTCAGGGGCCTGAGGGCGGTTCATGATCGCCGGGCCGGGCGAGGGCCGCGCAAAAAGTTCCGCACCGGCCGGGACCGGACGAAAATCATAAGAAACTGTTTACATTTTATCAGTTCACTACCTTGGGCTGAGTAATATAAGTTGGGATTATCACGATGATTTCATCGCTTTTGGACCGGCTCGAGGCGCTGGATTACCACCCCTGGAGACATGGCGAAGTCATTGGCTGTCTTCGCAATCCCGACGGTTTCGAGGCGGCGGCGGCAATCCGGGATCTCGAGGCGAAGCTCCGCGAGCTCGAGGAGGAGATCGAAGCGCTCGACCATATTCTTGAGGCGCGCGGCGATCCCGATCCGGTTTGCGACTGAACGAGGGCGGGCGCGCATCTGGTCCATGTCTTCGGCGTTGGGCTGGAAATAATCGAAGCGTGAACGTGACTATAAAAGCGCATCTGCGCCTGTTTTTTCTGTAAGTTTACATATGGCCTCACTTACGAATTGCGTGTTGAAAAGCATTCAGCATGGAAAATTCAATATTTTCCATCGACGTAACCTATGATTCATGTTTACGTGGCTGGACTGACAGCACAGCTTCGGAGCTTTGCCCTATGGACTCATCCCTTCTGGATCGACTGCAGAAACTCGAATTCTGCATGTGGGAAAATGGTGAACGAATAGCCTCGATCCGCAATCCCGACGGTTTCGAGGCGGCGGCGGTCATTCGCGCGCTCGAGGCCCGGATACGCGATCTCGAGGAGGAGATCGCGACACTCGATCTGTTGATGGAGCAGGCTCGCGATCCGCTCCCCATCCCCGCCTGAGGAAAACCCCCGGCCGGCCGCGCCGCCGGCGAAAGGCCGCCGGGGCCGTTCTGCGCGCCGGGCGGACGCCCTCAGAAGGTCAGGGCGCCGAGAGAGACCTCCGTGGCGAGGGCGGCGAGGACGAAGCCGAGCCCCATGGCCCATGCTACTGCGGCGCCCGGTCCCCGCTTCTCGGGTTCGATCGTAAATCTGCGGCCTTTCATGGCTTTCTCCTTTCATTGCGGCGCGCGTCACGCAGCCCTGTCGCCGTTCGCCGGGCGGGCGCGATAGTGGCGCGCCGTCACCCGCTTCTCGATATCCGCAGGCGTTGCGGAAGATTTCACCGTGACCATTCCGGGCGGCAAACGATCCCGCCGGGTCTTGCGGGAAGCCCGTTTCCCTCTGTTTCGTCGGCCTCAGAAGCCGTCCCACTCGATCATTTCGCGTCTCCGTCGCTCCGTGTTTCGATGAGAGGAAGGTAACGGCGCGGCTTCCCGAAAAATGTGCGGGGGCGCACGTGGATGACGGAAAACTCTTTGTTTACATATGTTTACAGTCAGGGGAGCGGCGGCGCGCCGGCGCTGTCCACGGATTTGAGGGGCGGCGCGACGAAATCCGGCGACATCCGCGACCTCAAGGGCGTCGTCGAGCGGGAGGGCGCGGCGATGGGGATTTTCCTCACCCTCAACAGGCCCACGCGCGAGATGGAGAAGGAGGCGGTCTCCGCCGGCTTCTACGAGACCGGCAATCACAAATTCCCACGCCTGCAAATCCTCACGGCGGAAGAGGTGATCGAGGGCAGGCGCCCGCAGGTTCCCTTCAGCTTCACCGAGAGCCTGAAGAAAGCAAGCCGCGAGAGCGGGGAAAAGCAGGGGACGCTGCTCTGAGAGGGCCGCGCTCAAGCGCGTTCAGGAAAAACGCAGGCGGTTTTCCATTCCAGTGCGCGACCGGACATCGGGCTTCACCGGCAGGTCCAGACCCAGCCTTCCAAGGCGTCCCAGTCCCAGCAGATATTGTGCACATGGCCGCGGCCCTGTGAGCCGCTCCAGTCGCGGTGCATGTGCCGGGCGTGGCCGCCGATATGCTGCATGGCGCTGTGCTTGCGGTTTTCTTCGTGGCTCGCCGACGCCGGCACGGCGGAGGCCAGCAGGCACCCGGCGACGAGGATCGACAATTTGCGCATTTCATTCCCCCAGTAAGACTGGCTGTAATGAAGACATGGCGCGCGCCGCTCCGCGCGCAACTGCAGATAATCATTAAATTCCAGCAGTTTAGCCTGCGCTCGCGCGGCCGGACCCCGCTCCGTCGCAGCCGCGGCGGTTGAATGTGACAGTCTCTTGCCCTTCACATGCCGCCGGGGCGCGGCCGCGGCGGCTGGCGCCGCTGGGAGCTTTTTCGATGGATTTTACACATCCGATGGCGCGCGGCGCCAAGGTCTGGACGGCGAAACTCGGCAATGGCGAGACGAAACGCATCCTCGTCATCGTGACGAACGCCGAACTCAATCCCGACAAGAAGAAATACAAACCCGAGAATATTTCGGCCCTCGAGGAGGCGGCAAAGGAATTCCTGGCCGAAAGCGGCGAGGCGGAGGGCTATCTTCTCGCCAACCGGCTGCGCGACTGGGAAAACAGCCGCGAGCGCTGAACATCGTCGCGCGTTCAGGAAAATTGCGGGCGGTTTTCCATTGGAACGCGCGCCAAGACAAGGCGAAAGGCGGCTTGCTCCGTCAGCGATCCTCGGCGGACTCTCGCTTTCAGGCCGGGGCGCTTCGCCGCCTTTGCGGGCCATGAGGCGATCAATGAGCCGCCGATGGCCGATTTCCAGTTTCACCCAGCTCCACAAAACGACCGTTTGAACGCGCCTCCGGAAGCGCCTTTCGGCTGCTGACCGGCTCCGAATGGCGGCGAAAAGGGCCGTTTTTCGGCGTTTCGAGGGGCGGGAGGCCCTGTTGCGGGACGCGGGAGCCTTCTGATCGGCGGCCGAAAGGCGAACGGAGCGTCTTGCCGGGGAGGGGCGTCAAACGGAATGGCCTGTGAATAAAGCGAATCGTAGTTTAGCTTGGTTCAATGATTGCAAGGCACAGATTTCCAGCAGACTCCGAGATCGAGCGCCTGCTCCCTCCCGCCCGTCTGCAGGGGCCGTTCGAGGCCGCGTCCGATGTGCTGGCGCGGCTCGACGAGCGATTGCGGTCCAGCCCCGTGGCGGAAGCCTTCATCGTCCGCGCCGACTTCCACGACGCCTGCGCCGCGCTGTGGCGGCAGGGCGATTTCGTGCAGATCGAGGATCTCGTGCTGCATGACGCCGGCATGGACGCGCGCGCGCCGACGCATGAGCTGGTCCGCGCCAATGCGGCGCTGCTGACGCGCCGTCGCATCGCCGGTCAGCCGCCGGGATGGGCGCTGACGGCCGCGGGACTGGCCGCGCTGCGCGGCGCGCGAACGGTCGATGACGGCGCCGTCAAAACGAACGACGGAAATGAATATGACGACGATGACGAGGGCGGCGACTTCCATGACTCCGATGACGACGCCGCGCCATTGGCCGGCGAATTCGCCGAGATCGACGCGCTGCTGGCGCGAAGCTCGGCCGCAGCGAGCGATGTAAGGGCGATTCCGCTCAAGCGCGACGACTCCGGCCTCGTCTATGACGAGGACTGGGACGAGGAGGGCAGGCTCGACGAATGGCGCGCGGCGCTGAAGGAAATCGAAACACTGCCGCCTCTGCTCGCCGCCGCTCTCGCCTATGAAGGCTGGGAGACGCTCGAGCCGCTGCGGCGTCAGTCCTGGCTCGGCCCGCTGCTCGCCGCCGCCCTGCTGCGGGCGCGCGGCAAGACGCGCCATCATCTCGCTTCGCTGCATGCGGGATTTCGACATGTGAAATATCGCCGCTCGCGCCATCACGATCTCGCGACGCGGCTCGTCGGCTTCGCGCAGGCGGTCGAGACCATGGCGGCGACGGGGCTGAAGGAAATCGACCGGCTGACGCTCGCGCGCCAATTGCTGCTGCGAAGATGCGCGGGCAGGAGAGGCAATTCGAAACTGCCGCGCCTCGTCGATCTGTGTCTGCGCCTGCCGGTCGTCAGCGTCCCGCTCGCCGCAAAGGAGCTCGGCGTCTCGCAACAGGCGGCGACGACGATGATCGACGAACTCTCCCCCAACCTGCGCGAACTCACCGGCCGCCGACGCTATCGCGCCTGGGCGGTGATGTGAGCGGGAAAAGCGTGCGCCCCGCCTGTCGGGTTCCGCGTTGATCTCCTGAAGCTCCGCCTTATTCTGGATCGGCGTCCTGTTCCTCGCTCCGGCGAAAGATCGCTGGACAGGCGACCAAACATCCAATGATCGGGATACGTGTCATTTGGCCGCAATGGCGTTACATGAAAAGAGTTACATTATACGTTGAATTGGCCGCCCGTTTTTCGCAGAGCGTCCTGCCGGCGAAGGGCTGTTTGGGGGGCGGAGGCGTGAAATTGCTCACAAAAGTTGTCGAACACTCACAAACAACACCTTCGCTAATTGTAGACAGGAAATGCGCCGTGACGCGCCGCGACCTGCTTGCAGGTGTTTCGACGATGTTGTCCACCGCCTCCGCGTCACAGGGGCAGGCCGTCAGCGACAGCATCCTGTCGACGCAAAGCGAAATCGCGCTCGCCCAGGTTCTCCCACCATTGAACTTTCCAACCTATCTGCGGCGTGAGATCGATTATCTTTGGCGCCGCGCGCAGACCGGCAAAGACCCTGGTTTCATCTATTGGAAAAAAGCGTTCATCCTTTCGGAAGCGCTGAAACATTTTTCCGCGATCAAGCCGGTTCCGATAGCCGCAAATATGGTTCGCGGCCTGCCGAATCCGCCACCCATAAACCCTGCCTATTTCGGGCAAGCTTACAAGAATTTCTCCATCTCGGGAATCGGTTACAGCCCCGATTACTACGACTACAAGCCGGACGGCGCCAATGTGACGTTCTGGGTGGATTTTGCAAATCCCTATCTGGGCGGCGGAGTCTTCGGCCGCGGCTTCGTGCAGGAGGAGGTCATGTTCTGCGAAACCCCCGATCTTGCGAACGCCGCAGCAATTCTCGACGCGAACCACAAGGCGGTGATCCATACGCGCAACCCTGCGACCGGCGCCGGCATCCTGCAAGGGAGTCCGACGCCGGTCACGATCCTGGGCGCGAACCGGGTGCTGCAAATCGACCGCAGCATTTACGGAAAGCGTTTCGAGACCGCGACCAAGATGGAAATCGTGAGCGCCGTCAAACGACTGCCGGCGGCGCAAAGATTCAATATGCTGGCTGCGGCCGCTCCAGATTTAACAATCCCAAGAAAAGTGGGCGCGTCCTGCTACATATTTTACCGGCGTGACACGACGCCCTTCGTCAAGGCTACGCTGCGGGATCTGTTCAACACATTTTTCGCGGCTTTCGCTCTGTCGGTCGACGCCACAGCAAAGGCTTATCCTGCTTACAAGGGAATCATTACGGTCAACACGGGCAAGATCGGCTGTGGCGCCTTTGGCAATAATCCCGAGGTTGTCTATGTTTTGCAGCGCCTCGCCGCCAAGCAGGTCTCTCCAAGGCTCAAGCTGAAATATTGGGATTACAGCGCCGCCGAGTTCACCCGCGCCTCCGCTGCATTTTCAACTATCTGCGCTAACTTCAACCTCCAACCAAACAAGACGGTCAATGGTTTGATCGATGTCGCATGGAGATACTGGGGGCGCAAGGTCGAGGACGCGTTTTGCGTTTAGGCTGTGCGAGACCTTTCCGCGACTTCGTTCCGGGCGCGACTTTCATCACGGGGACAAGCCTTTTCGAGCTCTTTACATTGCCGAGCGCCTCGCTACGCTCGTGTGCGGACGGAGTTGCGCCGTCTGTCTCGACCCTGCCGTCGAGCTTTGGACCCTTGGCGACGTTGTGGCGGTTCTGAAGCGGCTATCGGGAGATCGCAAGCGGATCCGCCACAGGCGCCAATTCGCGTGGACCGATGTCTGATCGACAAGCAAAGGCGCCGACCGCCCTGGAAATGGCGGGCAGGCAGCGGGAGATCTCCGTTTCGGAGTTCTTTCTCAAGAACCGCCACCTGCTCGGCTTCGACACGCCCGCGAAGGCGCTGGTCACGGCGGTCAAGGAGGCGGTCGACAACGCCCTCGACGCCTGCGAGGAAGCAGGGGTCTTGCCGGACATCACGGTCGAGGTGCGGGGCCGTTTCGAGAAATCGCGGATCGTCGTGGAGGATAACGGCCCCGGGATCGTCGAAAGTCAGATCGCGCGCATCTTCGGCAAGCTTCTCTACGGCTCGAAATTTCACAAGCTCGCCCAGTCCCGCGGCCAGCAGGGCATGGGGATTTCCGCGGCGGGAATGTATGGCCAGCTCACGGTTGGCAAACCGCTGCATGTCATCAGCCGCACGGAGGGCGACGCGCTCGCTTCCGAGCTTTACGTGTCGATCGATACGGCCAACAACCGCCCGGACATTCACAGGAAGAAACGGATCGAGTGGGACAGCCCGCACGGCACGCGGGTCGAGATGGAGATCGAGGGCGTCGACCAGGCGGGGCCGCATTCGGTCGAGGTCTATCTGAAGCAAACCGCCATCGCCAATCCGCATGTGTCGATCGCTTACCGAGGCCCGCGGGGCAGGGAGCTCGTCTTCGCCCGTTCGTCGGAAACGCTTCCACCGCGGCCGAAGGAAATCAGGCCGCATCCGAGCGGCATGGAGCTCGGGCGGCTGATCCAGATGCTGAACGTCACGAAAAGCCGTTCGCTGCTGCGCTTCCTCGTCGACGAATTCTCATGCGTGGGCGCGAAGACGGCGCTCGAGATCATCAGTCGGGCCGGCAAACCCTTGAGCGATCGTTCCTATCCGGCGCATATCGCGCACGCCCAGGCGAGCGCCCTGCATCGCGCTCTTCAGAAGACGCGCGTTCGGGCGCCGCGGACTGACTGCATTGTTCCGATCGGCGAGGCTCGGCTTCTCGAAGGGCTGCGCAAGGAGTTGCCCGCGGATTTCTACACGGTCGCCACACGCCCCCCGGCGACCTATCGCGGCAATCCCTTTCAGGTGGAAGTGGGCATCGCCTTCGCCCGTCCCGGCGAGTCTGAAATCGAAGTGGACGCGCTCGGCCACATGCGCAGGAAGAAGCAGGAACGTCCCGACGCGACGCGACATCTGATCGCGAGGAAGGATGAACCCGTTCGCCTCCTGCGCTTTGCGAACCGCGTCCCGCTGCTTTATCAGCAGGCGAGCTGCGCGATCACGAAATCTGTGCTGCAGACCAACTGGCGCGCCTACGGCCTGCATCAGTCGAGGGGCGCCTTGCCCATCGCGCCGATGGCGATCGTCGTTCATGTCGCGTCGGTCTGGGTTCCCTATACGTCGGAGGCCAAGGAGGCCATCGAGCCTTATCCCGAGCTGGTCAGGGAGATCAAACTCGGGCTGCAGCAATGCGCGCGGCGGCTGTCGCATTATCTGCAGCGCGAATCCAGCTTGCAGCACGAGTATGAGCGGCGGTCCTATATCGAGAAATACCTTCCCCATATCGGTCTCGCCCTTCAGGAAATCCTCGCGCTCAGCGACGACGAGCGGGACGCGACGGTGACGAAGCTCGACGACGTGCTGCATTCGAGCCGAGCCGGGAAAAGGTCAGCTTCATGAAAAAGGGCGCCAACGCCTCCGGCGGCGATGAGGACAGGCGGACGATCGCGCTGATCGAGTCGATCGCCAACAAGGTTCGCGACGCCATCGCGAGCGGCAGCCTGCCGAACATCAGGACGCCGGCGCGCGGGCTGGAGAATGTGACCTATGACGAAGCGGCCGGCTATCTCGAACTCGGCAGGATCGAGCGCGTCCGCACTCTGACGGTCAACACCGCGCGGTCCTTCGCCCAGATGCTTCGACTGATGGCGGCGTCGCGGACCATGGTCGAGAGCAATGATTTCGCCACCAAGCGCGAGGCCTATTACATCAGCAAGAACTGGGGCGACTGCCGTTTCGACGAGCAGGCCGAGTCCGACGCCATCATGGACGACATCGAGGCGATCGCGTCGCGCCATGGCCTGTCGCGCGAGAACCTCAGATTTTATCCCGAGTCGCACGGCGGCTCGGTCGCGGGACGGGTCGTTATCGTCGATCGCAACGCGGTCACGGGGGAGCCGATCGAGATCGATTGCGCCAACCTCGGGAGCGGCGCTTACACCATACCGCGGTCCGCCGAACACTTGCGCTTCAGGACGGATGCGCGCTTCATTCTCGCCATCGAAACCGGCGGCATGTTCCAGCGCCTCAACAATCACCGTTTCTGGGAGAGCGCCCGATGCGTCATCGTCGAGATGGGAGGCGTGCCGACCCGCGCGACAAGGCGCTTCATTCGCCTCCTGTCCGACAGACACGATCTGCCGGTCTATTGCTTCGTCGATTGCGATCCTTACGGCTTCACCAACATATATCGGACGCTGAAGGCGGGTTCGGGAAACGCCGCCCATGTCAACCGGTTCCTTTGCGTGCCCCGCGCGAGATTTCTGGGCGTCACGCCGCAGGACATCATCGACTTCGGCCTTCAGGACGCGACGCATCCGCTGACCCCGGTCGATGTGAAGCGCGCGAAGGACGCATTGAGCAATGATCCTTTCATCATTGCGCATCCGCAATGGACCGCCGCGATCAGGCAGCTGCTCGATATGGGCGTTCGCGCGGAGCAGCAGGCGCTCGCCAAATGGGGGCTGAACTATGTCATCGACGAATATTTGCCGCGCAAGCTGTCGGATGTGAGCCGGTTCCTGCCGTAAAAAGCGATTTTGCCGACGCGGCGGCGCGCAGCAGCTACGCGCGAGAGGTTGAGTCACCGATTGCCGATGAACGGATAGACACTGCGCGCTCCAGCCAGTTCTGCAGGGCGTATTCATGGAAGATTTCGATTATCCATTCCCCGTCGCGTTGAAGTGCGCCAGCGCTGAGAAAGGAGCTTGTTCCGCCCCGTTGGGAGTTCGGCGCGCATGGCCGTCGAGTGCGGCTTGACGGAGACGGGACTCGGGTCGTCGAAGGTGACGCAGTCTCCACGGTCGTCAATTCCGAGCCAGCGCCGATTCGAAGGCTTCCTTTGCTAGTCGAGCGTCTGTCGAAATCTTACGGCGGCAATGCTCATCGCGACCAGCGCGAACAGCATGAGCGCTCCGGTGTCGGGTAGAAGATCAATGAATCCCGAACCCTTGAGCATGACAGAGCGGACAATCCGCGTGTAATGCGTGAGCGGGAGACATTCGCCAATCACTCTCGCCCATCCCGGCATCCCGAAAAAGGGAAACAGAAAACCTGACAGCAGTAGGTTAGGCAGGAAGAACAGGAATGTCATCTGCACAGCCTGAAGCTGCGTTTCAGCGATGGTCGAAAATGTATAGCCGACAGCGAGATTGGCAACGATGAACAGCATCGTCAGCGTGGTGAGCACCATCAGCGAACCAACGATCGGAACGTCGAAAAGAAAATGAGCGACGATCAGGATTGTGACCATCTGCACGGCGCCAACAACGACATAGGGCAAAATCTTCCCCAGCATGATTTCGACCGGACGCAGCGGTGTTGCAAGAAGCGCCTCCATATTTCCGCGCTCTACCTCGCGCGTTACGGAGAGCGCTGTATAAATCAGCATGGTCATTGTGAGGATCGTTCCGATCATGCCTGGCACGATATTGCGCCGCGTATCGCTCGCGGGATTGTAGCGATGATGCACGCGTAGCTCGAACGGTGGCGGACTCTGTGCCAAGTAGGCGAGCGGACCCTTCATTTCCCGATCGAGCGCGGCCGCCACGGCTCCAGAAGCGGCGGCGATCGCCCCTGCTGTGGACGTCGCGTCGGTCGCGTCCGCGTCGAGGAGCAAGGCTGGCTTTTCGCCTCTCATCAGACGCTTCGAAAAGTCTGCTGGTATCTGGAGAACAAACAAGGCGCTATTTGATAGCAGCATCATCTCCGCCTCCTTTTCAGTCGTCGCTTTTGCCTTCACCGAAAAATAATCTGTTCCGACGATTGACGATACAAGCGAACGAGCGAAAGGACCTTCGTCCTGGATAAGCAGCACGGTTGGCAGATGCTTTGGATCAGTGTTGATCGCGTAACCAAAGAGAAGCAGTTCGATCAGCGGAATCGCGATGATCGAAACAAAGGTTGGCACGTCTCGACGAAGCTGTATAAACTCCTTGATGAATACGGCCCATATTCCTTGAGGCGCTAGGGCGCTTAAGCTACTTCGTTCAAGGCTGGGGTGTGCCTGAGAGCGAGTTCGCATCAGTTGCACTTGCGCCCTTCCTTATCGTTCATCAGATGAATGAAGACGTCTTCGAGAGAGGGCTGCTCGCGGATCCATTTTTGTCCTGATTTTTCATCACTGTCTTTCGCAAGCTTTTCCAGATCTTGCAGATCGCGCCCGCAAACGTGAAGAGCGACGCCAAAGCGCGTGACCATCTCGACGCCTTTCGCGTTTCTGAGCCTTTCAGCAAGACTATCGAGTTCCGGGCCGGTAACGACATAGGTCACGAGGCCAGAACCTCCGATGATTTCATCGCTCGTGCCATTGGCAAGCAGATGACCGCCGGAGATGTATGCGATTTCGTGACAGCGCTCTGCCTCGTCCATATAATGAGTTGAGACAAGCACCGTCAGCCCACCTGCTGCGAGACGATGAATTTCGTCCCAGAAATCCCGTCGCGCCTTCGGATCGACGCCCGCCGTGGGTTCATCGAGCAGCAAGAGTGACGGATTCGGCAAGATGCAGGCGCCAAGCGCAAGTCGTTGTTTCCATCCGCCCGAAAGATCGCCTGCGAGCTGATCCGCGCGCGATGCAAGTCCGAGCCGCGCGAGCGCGTCATTCGCCAGAATGCGGGGGTTTCTGAGCCCATACACCCGGGCAAGAAATTCCAAATTCTCCCGCACGGTCAGGTCGCGATAGAGTGAAAAGTTTTGCGTCATGTAACCAACCCGACGCTTGATCTCAGCCTGTTGCGTGCGGATGTCGTAGCCAAGGCATGAGCCTCGCCCGGAATCAGGCGTCAATAGACCACACAACATTCGAATAGTCGTCGTTTTTCCGCTGCCATTCGGTCCGAGAAATCCGTGTATGCGGCCGCGCGTAATGCGCAGATTGAGATTATCCACCACCTTTCTGGAACCGAAGGATTTGGTGAGTCCGTCGACTTCGATCGCTATTGCAGAATTTGGCATTGACGCATCGCTCGTCCGGCCTGCGCTTGTATTGTTTCGTTCATCTGCTGGCAACAGCGCGTCGTCCATCCGTCATGAGTGACACCGACAATGGCTGACCAAGCGCCAGCGCCTCCGCGCGTCCTTCGAGACGGGCGCATACCTTGAAAAAGAGATGCTTCCGGTCGGCGGAATCGAAGATCACCGGAGGCGCATATTCCTCTCGGGGCGCCATGTAGTATACGACGCCGCCGAACACCCGGTCGCCGGACTCGCTCTTTATCGTCACGCGCTCACCGAGCTTCACTTGGGACAGCGAAGCCTCAGACACGAAAAATCTAACCGAGCGGTTTTCCGGCGGCAGCAGCGTGAGAACCGGTTGGCCGGCATTAACCATTTCACCTGCGCGAAATACAACTTCCTGCACGACGCCTGACACGGGCGCGACAACTCGTTGTCTTGCGATCCGAATATCGAGCTCGTCGCGCTGGATCTTCGCCTCCTGCAGCGCCGCGCGCGCTGCGTCGATCTCTGATGACCTGCCGCTTATGCGTGCAGCGGCGACATGCCGCTCTGCCTCTTTCACCGTCGCGATGTCGCGAGACCTGGCCATAGCGACGCGCTCAAGAAGCGCCTTGGATATGACTCCCTTTTCAAAAAGCGCCGAATGACGGCTGTAGTCATTTTGGGAAAGTTCGAGACCCGCTTTCGCCCGCTCGACGCCGGCCTGAAGGGCGCTGATCTGTTCCGGACGGCTTACGGAAGCTTCCAGATTTCCCAATGTCGCTTCAGCTTGGGCAATCCGGGCGCTAGCCTCCGCGCGCTTATTATCGAGAAGCGACGTCGACATTTGGAAGAGGACATCTCCCTCGTTTACAAAACTTCCCGCCTCGACGTGTAGCTCCGCGATTCTTTCTGCGTCACTTGGCGCGACATAAACGAAATCACCTTCGACATATCCCTGGAATGAAACATTTTCACCCGAATGCCCGCTTTGCAGCGCCTGCCCGCCAAAAAGCCCGATGACGATCGCGCTTGCGACAAGGGCAGCTAAAACCTTCATGTTTTTGTTCACATTCTGCCCGAATTAAACACATGCGCTAAAAACCATTTACACCAAAGACAGCTAAGGTAAAAGAAAATCTGCGATGCGTTATTATAAACGGCGAAAATGTGTATTCAAATAGTTTGCAATAGCCATTCACATTTATACATAAAATGTATTAAAGTGTGAATATGCGGTGTCGCTTCCCGTGAGTTTGTTTGGGAAGAGGTAGTAGCGCACACTCAATCGCTGCGTGAGCCTCACGAGCGCCGCAAGCGAGGCGCTTGGCGCGATCAGAATGGCTACAGGGCGCTGTCGAATGTCGACTTGGCGGACCTGTCGTGGTCGACCGTCCGCGCTGTGATTGATCGGTGAGAAAGCGGCAATGCGACGACCCTGAAGGCCAGAGGAGCGGGGGAGAAAGCCGAGTGCTGAGATTCGAGCTAGGGGACGACGTCTGCAAGCTGGATCCGGCGACTGAAAGGCGCGCCCGGGTTAAAGGTGATGAAATTCATTGAGCTCGCGTGATCACTTTGGTCGACACCGACGTCGGCCGTCAGAACTATGAGCCCAAGGGTCAAAGGCCGATCGCCCTTGCGTCAGAGGCGAAATTGCATGTGGCAGAGATACAGTTCCCGGAGCGATTGCGTGCCCGCGCCCTCCTTTTCCTAAAATAACACATGGGAAGAGAAACCGACAATTCAGGATATCGATGTGCCGGGCATAAAGGAACGCATCAAAGTAGAGTTCGAAGCCACACTCCGCCAACGACCACGTTCGACGCCAGCGGATTCTCAGCAGGATCGAAAATGACTTGAAGGTCGGGCGTCAGGGCGCGGCGGCAAAAGGCTTCGATCCCTTATTGGTCACGCCCCGGCCGGACTGAGGGCTGAATGACAGGGCGGCGAATGACCCGCGCGTATGCGGCTCCAGATTGCTGTAAATGGCGAAGCCCGGGAGCGCTGATTACGATCCGTCAAAGCAAGTGAAAAAAAGCGAGAGAAAATCGAACGATCAAAAAGTCGATTCCGATTGAGACAGGGCGACTTGAGGCTGGCGACCTCAATCAGAGAAGGCATTCATGGTCACCCATAATTGATCTTCTTCGCCGCGCGCTGGATGCTCACGAGGGGCGATTTCGTCGATGGACTCCCGAAAACGTCATAGCTCTTCTGCTCCCCCAACAAAGTCGGGGAAGCTTTAGTTTCATTTCCGCGGATTCCTGTCCGGGCGCGTCAGCGCAGCGGCGGCGCGTATTGGACGCCGCCCATGGACCAAAGTTGATTGAGCCCGCGAGCAATGCCGAGTTTGGATTTCTTGCCGACGTTGCGCTCCAGGACTTCTCCGTAGTTGCCCACGTTCTTGACGATGTTGAGCGCCCAGTCCGGCGACAGGCCGAGTTGCTTGCCGATGTCGCCCTCGGCGCCGATGAAGCGACGCACGGCGGGTTTCTGCGACTTCTTTGCCTGCTCGATATTGGAGCTCGACACGCCGAGCTCTTCGGCGTTCAGCATCGCAAAAATGACCCATTTTACGAGATTCAGCCATTGGTCGTCGCCCTGACGCACAACCGGGCCCAGCGGCTCCTTCGAGATCACATCGGCCAGGATAAGGTTGTCCGCCGGCTTTTTGAGTTCGAGCTTGATTGCATGAAGCTGAGAGATGTCGCTGCTGATGGCGTTACACTGCCCCGCATCATAGGCCTTGATGATTTCAGCGAGCGTCTCGAAGCGAACCGGTTCGAAACTCATGTGATTCTGCTTGAAGAAATCCGCTACATTCGCTTCCGTCGTCGTTGCGGACTTCACGCAGACCTTGCTGCCATTGAGTTCCAGCGCAGAAGCGATCTTGCGGCTTTTGGGAACAAGAAAGCCCTGACCGTCGTAAAAGGTGACGCCGGCAAAAATCAGCCCCTGGTCGACCTCGTTGGAGAAAGCCCAGGTCGAGTTGCGAGACAGGAGATCGAATTTTCCGGACTTCAGCGCCTCGAAACGCTCCTCGGTTCCGACGGGCACGAACCGTAATTTGGAAGCGTCACCGAAGATGGCGGAGGCGACCGCCCGGCAGAAATCGACATCGAAGCCGGACCAATTGCCCTTATCGTCGGCTATGGAGAATCCGACAATGCCGTTGCTTACGCCACAGGCAAGCGCGCCGCTCTGTTTTACACTATCCAGCGTGGACGCCTGCGAGGGCGCCGCGAGGAGGCAGAAGGAGGCGATCAGCAGTGATAGCGACGCGCGGACGCGCTTCTGGAACATACGCATGAACACCTCTTTCCTGTTTTTCGAAAATTACAGATCCGCAGCCTGCTTGACCACGATTTTGGTTCCGACGGGAACGCGACCGTATAGGTCGGTGACGTCACCATTGACGAGGCGGAAACAGCCGGACGAAACGGCGTGGCCGATAGTTTGCGGCTGGTTCGTTCCGTGGATGCGGTAAATCGTCGTGCCGATATAGAGCGCACGCGCGCCCATCGGATTCCCCGGACCGCCCGCCATGAAACGCGGAAGATACGGCTGGCGCTGGATCATCTCCGGCGGCGGACGCCAGTCGGGCCATTCCTGCTTGCGAGAAATCTTGTGCATGCCGGCCCATTGAAAACCGTCGCGGCCAACGCCGATGCCGTAGCGAATGGCGCGGTTGTTGCCCTGCACGAGATAAAGATAGCGTTCCGCCGTATGGACGACGATCGTGCCGGGCGCTTCCGTCGTGCGAAAGAAAACGACTTGCCGCTCATAGGGGCCGGAGAGATTTTCCTCCTCTGGAGTTGGCGTGTAGCCCGGCTGGTCGTCGATATCCATTTCATCAGGTTGGGCGCCGGCCGCGAGAGCGACAGGGCCATGACCCAGAAACAGAAAAGCCGCCGATGCAATCATCAGGCGTTTGACGCCCGCATTCATGAATCCCATGTCGATCCCCTTGCGAGACTGGAGGAACTCGGAAGGTCAGACGCCACTGCTCATGAGCAGCGGACATAGACCATCGTGCCGTAACGGGTAGAATTGTCGGGGCTCACCCATTTCACGGTGAATGAATTGTCATTGACCGTGACGATTTCGCGATCGCTCGCGATCGCCGCCGGCCCTGCAAGGCCGAGATAGGTGACTCCGCTCGGGCTGCCCTTCAACACGAGCTCCCGAATTTCCGATTCATCGGCAAGATGCATCATCACCCCGCCATTGGACCCGCGCTTGATCGTGTAGGGATTGTTGCACTGTCGGCGCGCCTCGCTCTCGGTGCGCGCGCGGTCGCTGTCGCGGTGATAGGCGGCGACCCCCCAACGGCCGACAAGCGAGTCAGCAGGAATTGTCGATGGAATTGACGGGACGCCCTGCGCGACCTGCACGCCCGGATCGGCGGTCTGGGTAGAGTTACAGGCGGAGAGCAGCGAGACCATCGTGCCGATCGCCGACAAAATCAAAAATGGACGCGAAGCATTCAAAACACGCATAACCTTAACCTCGGCTTTCGGAACGACGCACGTCAGTCCAACACGGCCTTCGCCGGCCCGTAAAGAGATATCATAACCATCAGGACCTTTCCGAGACATTTTTAGTAAATTGGAGGTTGCCGTCATCCGGTCGCCTGGCTGTATTCATTTGTTCAGCTGCAACAGTTTGGTATCGAAGCGTCTGTCGACGAGGCGGCGCGCTTTCGCCCATGACGCCGCTGTCCGGTCCGCTGGTCGCTTGCGAACGAAAAAACCAGGAGAGATTTGCATTGCTCACACGAGCCGCCTCTTTGGCCTTCCGCAGCTCGCGCAGAGCCCATTGATCCGATGAACGCCAGGGACGTCATGTCCGGAGTGATCGCGTCCGTCGTGATCATCGCCACTTCTCTGAGTTACTCGGCGCTGATTTTCTCGGGACCGCTCGCCGAGTTCCTTCCTGTCGGAATCGCTTCCGGGCTCGTTGGCGCCGGACTGGGCGCGATTGTTTTCGCCGTCATGAGCGGACTGCCCTTCGCCATAGCGGCGCCGGATTCCAAGGCGATCGCTGTGCTGGCGTCGATGTCGACAATCATTGCGAACAATCTGATCGGGCTGGGACGCGCTGATCAGGCGGGCCCGACAGTCATCGCCGCGCTTCTCGCCGGTTCGCTGATCGTCGGCGTCACCTCCTACGCCTTCGGCGTACTGAGGCTTGGACGATGGATAAGATTTTTGCCCTACCCCGTGATCGGCGGTTTCATGGCCGCATCGGGATGGTTTCTCGCGAGCGGCGCGATCCGCATTCTCAGTCGCAAGCCCCTGTCTCCCGAACTCCTGACGGATGTCGCCTCGGGCCGCCATCTCGCACAACTCGCCGTGGGCGCCGCTTTCGCGATTGCCCTCGCTCAGGCGCGCCGCGCCCGTCATCCGGCGGTTTTCCCGGGCCTTCTCATTTTCACCACCGCCGGGATTCCATTGGCGCTGCTCGTGATGGGCGTCCCTGTCCCGCAGGCGCGCGAAGCCGGCTGGCTGCTTCCGCTTCCCGCGACTTCTTCGGGCGCGCTCCCCGTCCATTGGCTTTACGGCGCCCTGACGCAGGTCGCTCCGGACGAGATCCTGAAATCTGCGGGAGATTATATTGCTCTGATCACGGTGACCGTCGCGACCTTGCTTCTCAGCATCATGGCCATAGAAGTCGAAACGCGAGCCGAGGTCGACCTGGATCATGAGCTGAAAGTCAACGGCGTTGCGAACGCCGTCGCCGGTCTCGGCGGCGGAACCGTCGGAACGCTTTCGGTCAGCCGCACTCTTTTCGGACACCAGATCGGAGCGAGATCGCGCGCGGGCGGTCTCGTGGCGGGAGCCCTGTGCCTGTTTCCACTGGCGCTCGGCCCCACGCCGCTCGGTTTTGTGCCCGTGCCGGTTCTCGGCGGACTTCTGCTCCAACTCGGCGTCGGAATGCTAGACGAATGGCTCGTCAGGAGCTGGCGCACGTTGCAGCGCGCCGACTATCTTCAATTGATCATTATTTTTCTTACCATTGTACTTTTCGATTTCGTCGCGGGCGTCGGCGTCGGCGTCATCGCCGCCTGCATTACTTTCGCCGTCAGCACGAGCCGCGTGCGGCTCGTGAAGCACGGCATGGATCGCAGCAATTACTCCAGCCGCGTGGATCGGCCGAGCCACCACGCCGACGCGCTGAGACGTCAGGGCTCGGAGATCCAGATCATGTGGCTTCACGGCTTTATTTTCTTTGGCAGCGCGCACAATCTCCTCATGCATGTCAAGGAAGCGCTGACAGGCGAGGAAGGCGCCTGCCGAAGTCTGATCCTCGATTTTCGTCAGGTGCTCGGGATCGATTATTCGGCTGTCATGACGCTGCTCAAACTTCGTCATCTCGCGGAGCGCGAAAGGTTCGATCTGGTGCTCGCCGAATTGCCGCCCAATGTCGCGCTCTCGCTCGCGAATGGCGGCCTCCTTCGGGAGAAGGGAGACGCGTCCTGTCGCGTCTTCCCCGATCTCGACGCCGCGCTCGAATGGTGCGAGGACAGGCTGCTCGCCAGTTCGGCGGGCGTCGCGGCAGGGAAACGCTCGACCAGGGAATGGCTCGAAGCCGAACTCGGCGCCCCCGGCCTGTTCGAGCGCTTGACGAATTACCTCACGTCGATCGAGTTGCAGCCCGGCGAATTCGTCTTCGAACAAGGCGACGCGGGCGACAGTCTCTTCCTTCTGTCGTCCGGACGCGTCACCATTCTCTTCAATTCGCCCGACGGCAAGGTCGTGCGGCTGCGCAGCATGCTCGACAATACATTGCTGGGCGAAATGGGTCTGTATCGCGGCGCGCCGCGCGGCGCCTCGGTTCTGGTCGACGAGCCGACCCACGTCTATCGGCTCTCCGACGAGGCGTTCGACCGAATGGAGCGGGAGGAGCCCCAACTCGCGCACGCTTTCCACAAATTCGTGGTGCGCATGCTGGCGTCGCGGCTCGATATAGCCAATCGCGAAGTCGCCGGCCTCCAGCGTTGATCGATCGCTCGCCTAAACGTTCTGTAGCGTAGGCGAAACCGGCTTCTCCGGTGTCTTACCGTCGAGGAGGCTGCTGACGGTCACGTCTCCCATTACGTTGATCGCGGTCCGGCAGCGGTCGAGAAACCAGTCCACGGTCAGGAGCAAGGCGATATATTCGGTCGGCAGCCCCACCGATTTGAAGACAAGCGTCATGGTGACGAGTCCGGCCTCGGGAATGCCGGCCGCGCCGACGGAAGCGACGATGGACGTCAGCACCACCATGAGCTGCTGGCTGAAAGTCAGGTTTATCCCGAGCATCTGCGCGACGAACAGCGCCGACATCGCTTCATAAAGCGCGGTTCCGTCATTGTTGAAATTCGCTCCGACCAGCGCGCCGAGACTCGCGGATTGTTCCCTCAGGCCGACATTGTCCCGCAGGCAGCGATAGGTCACGGGCATGGTGGCCGTCGAACTGGCGGTGGAAAAGGCCATCGTCAGGGCGTCCCGAACGCCGCGCAAGAGCGCAGCGGGTCGAACCCACGACCCGAGCCGCACGCGGACGAGATAATACACTCCTTGAAGGAGGAGCGCCGCAATCACTGCGCCGACGAAGCCGCCGAGCGCCAGGAAATCGCTCAAGCCCTTGGCGCCGACAATGCTCGCGACGACGCCGAACACGGCGAGCGGCACGACTTCCACGACCGCCTCTAGGATCGTGACGAGGCTCGACAGGCCGACATGGACGAGATCTTCGACGGTCCGGATTGGATAGTTTCGAAGTTTTCGCAGCGAGAGGCCGAATGCGATCGCAAGGAGAATGACGCCGATCACCTTGCCGTCGTCGGTAAAGGGGCCGGCGATGCTCCGCGGCACGCTGTCGAGAAACTGTGTGAGAGGATCCGCAGCGGACGCCGCGGCCTTTGCGTTCGTGACTGGCGGCGTCATCCGCACCCATTCGCCGGGACGAAGAACATTCGCGACCGCAAGGCCAATGACGATGGCGACGATCGTATTCACCGCTAGCAATGTCGTGAGACGCAGCGATTGCCGCCCGCTCACGGGCGCGTTAATGACGGCCTGCACAATTGCGAACAGGATCAACGGCGGCGCAAGCGCTCCCAACACCCGCAGAACGAGCTTCGCCGGAATCGCCAGCGACGCGGCGCCGTCCCCCAGCAAGAGGCCAGTGACGACGCCCAGCGCCACCGCCGCCAGTATACGCACATAAAGCGGCAACCCGCGCCACCATGCGAATGCGCCGGACGCGGGTTCAATCTGCTCGTCTTCTGGAAACGGCAATGTGCAGGCCCTTTTCTGACGGATACGGCCGCCCAGATGGAGACGGGCGACGCTCGATCCTATCCATGTTGACCAGCCACCACTAGCGAAAGACGCGGCCAAGGGAAACAATCGATTGTCTGCATCCACTCCGCAAATGGACTTTGAGCGGCGAAGAAGGCGCAGCGGAACGATTGGGTCCCGCGTGTTAGGGAACGCCAGCCTTCCGCGATGCGCTGAGGCCTTAACCCGATCTTTCGGCGGACAGAACTGAAAGACGCTCGGCCGGAGCGCGTCGGCATTCGATCATACGCGCCCAATACGAAGTCGATGTCATTCGCTCGAGCTGCGATATCAATAATTCGATCCGGCCGCTATTCAGTGAGATTCGGGCGCGCTCCTCGATTCGCACGAGTTGCGGCCATGACGCACAGGTTTCGTCCCGCTACCGAAAGCAGGGGGCTTCTGTCTGGAATGTAGCGCCGCGATCGAATAATATTTAGAAAGCTCGAGCGCGACCGCTGTTTTCGAGTTAGTGGAAAGCAGG
>NZ_KE124769.1 GCF_000188155.2 Methylocystis sp. ATCC 49242 | reverse complement strand
GATCCCATTGCCAATGCGCTGCATCAGACGGAACAGGCCGTCGCATCGGCCCGCTTCTCGAAGTTGGCTTCCACCGGCTCGCTCTGTGTGAAGGCGACGCGCGAGGCGCCGTCGGCGCAGACATGGACGCGCTCCCGAACAGGCCCCTCAGCTGCAGAGCAACGACAAGCCTCCTCGCCCCTCGTCTGGCGCGCAGGTCTCCTACCCGTCTTGCGTGAAATGATGTGAGGGAACATTGCGCAAACGCAGAGCGGCCTGCTCGGCCGTGATGTCGCGCTGCGGCGATCCGAGCATTTCGAAACCGACCATGAATTTGCGCACATTCGCGGAGCGCAGCAGCGGCGGATAGAAATGCGCGTGAAAATGCCAGGCTGGATGCGCGCCGCCATCCGTCGGCCGCTGGTGAAATCCCATCGAATAGGGAAAATCCGTTTCGAAGAGATTGTCGTAGCGGATCGTGAGACGCTTAAGCATGTCGGCGAGCGCGAAGCTTTCCTCCTCGCTGAAGTCGTCGAACGCGCCGGCGTGGCGCCTCGGCAGCAGAAGCGTCTCGAAGGGCCATATCGCCCAGAAGGGAACGAGCGCGACGAAATGCGCGTTCTCGTCCACCACGCGCTCGCCGAGCCCGCGCTCCAGCGCGAGATAATCGCACAGGAGACACGAGCCCTTGCGCGCGAGATGATCCGCCTGCGCGCGCGCCTCCTTTGCGACCTCGTTGGGCAGGCTGTGCGTCGCCCATATCTGGCTGTGCGGGTGCGGGCTGCTTGCGCCCATCATCGCGCCGCGGTTTTCGAAGATCTGGACATGGTTGATCTGATCGAGTCGGCCCAGCGCGCGATATTCTTCCGTCCAGGCGGCGACGACCTGTCGAATGGCGCCCGCGTCCATGCGCGACAAGGTGAGATCGTGCCGCGGCGAAAAACACAGCACGCGGCAGACGCCGGGTTCGCCGATGGCGTGAATGAGGCCGCCCTCGTCGAGGAGCGGCGTCGCAGCGCCTTCCGTCAATGCGGCGTAATCATTGTCGAAGGCGAAAACGCCCGTGTAATCGGGATTGCGCCTTCCCTTCGCGCGCAGATTGCCGGGGCAGAGATAACAGTCGGCGTCATGGGTGGTGACGACGGCGGGCGCGGGCTTCTCCTCCTGCCCTTTCCAGGGGCGCTGCGCGCGATGCGGCGACACCAGCACCCAGTCGCCGGTCAGCGGATTGAAGCGGCGGTGAGAGACGTTCTGAAGCGGATTCAACGGGCGTCTTCCCGCAAGAGGACCCGCCCCGCGCCGGGGCCGGGCGAGCAGCGAAACACCGGCGGCGTCGCGCCTGTCGCCCTGCGGAAAGTCTCCGCGACGCTTTCCGCGAAATTGTCGGCCACTTCCGCCTCGACGAGATTGATCGTGCAGCCGCCGAAGCCGCCGCCCATCATCCGCGCGCCGTAAACGCCCGGAAGGCGCCGCGCGGCGTCGACGAGGAGATCGAGCTCCGCGCAGCTCACCTCGAAATCGTCGCGCAGGGACTCATGGGAGGCGTTCATCAGCCGGCCGCATTCGGCATGGTCGCCGCTTTCGAGCGCGCGCGCGGCGGCGAGCGTCCGAGCGTTCTCGCTCACGACATGGCGCGCGCGGCGAAACACCGTCTCCGGCAGCAGCGACGCATGTTCGTCGAGCTGTTCGCGCGTCACGTCGCGCAGGGCGGTCACGCCGTCGAGAACGCCAGCCAGCGTCGCCGCCGCCGCCTCGCATTGCTCTCGGCGCAGATTATATTCGCCCGCCGCGATCGAATGGCGAACCATCGTGTCGCACACGACGAGCGTCGCTTGCGGATCGACGGGAATGGCGCGGAAGTCGAGACTGCGGCAATCGAGAAGCAGCGCGCAGCCTTGCCGGGCGTTGCAGGAGACGAACTGATCCATCACGCCGCAGCGCGCGCCGACGAATTCATTCTCGGCTCTCTGACACAAGAGCGCGAGCGCCGTTGCGTCGATCGCAATATCCGAAACCGCCGCGAGCGCGAGGCCGGTCACGACTTCGAGCGACGCCGAGGCGGAGAGTCCCGCGCCCATTGGAAGGTCGCTCGCGATCATCAGATTGGCGCCCGTGAGCCTATTCCCCATGCGTTCGAGAACGACTGCGACGCCGCGAACATAATCCGTCCAGTCTCCGCGCGGCCGCGGCGCGGGCGCGTCGAGGTCGAATTCGGCGACGCCGGAAAAGGCCGCCGACTCCATCCGCAGCAGCCGGTCGGATCGCGGGGCGACGGCGACGACGGTTCCCAGCCCGAGCGCGGCGGGGAGCACGAAGCCGTCATTGTAGTCGGTGTGTTCGCCGATCAGATTGACGCGTCCCGGCGCCCTGAAAAGCAGGGGCCGCGCGCCCCCCGCGCGCAGGAAGCGCGCCGCGAGGTCTTCGGCGATCAAATCAGTCATCGGAGTCACGTCTTGTCATCGGGCTGTCAATCAGGGAGAGCATCGAGACGCGACGACGACATGACAGGACGCCACGCCATGACCCGACAGCGCCTCGGCGTCTGCTACTACCCGGAGCATTGGCCGGAATGGCGCTGGACGCAAGACGCCGCACGCATGAAGGAGATCGGCCTCGGCCTCGTGCGGATCGGCGAATTCGCCTGGTCGCGGCTGGAGCCCTCGCCCGGCGCCTATGCGTTCGAGTGGCTCTCCCGCGCCATCGACGTCCTGCACGGGGCGGGACTCGACGTCGTGCTGGGCGCGCCGACCGCGACGGCGCCGAAATGGCTCGTCGACCGCATGCCCGACATGATCCCGCTCGACGCACAGGGGCGGCCGCGCAAATTCGGCTCGCGGCGGCATTACTGCTTCAGCCACGAGGGTTATGCGCGCGAATGCGATCGCATCGTGACGCGCCTCGCCGAAGCCTTCGGGACGCATCCCGGCGTCGTCGCCTGGCAGACGGACAATGAATATGGCTGTCACGACACGGTCGAAAGCTATTCGCCGGCCGCGCGCGACGCCTTTCGTCATTGGTGCGCGCAAAAATACGGCTCTATCGACGCGCTGAACGCCGCATGGGGGAATGTCTTCTGGTCGATGGAGCTGCGCGGCTTCGACGAGATCGAGCCGCCCAATCTCACCGTCACCGAGGCGAATCCGTCGCATCGGCTCGATTTTCAGCGCTTCTCGTCCGATCAGGTCGCGGCCTTCAACCGCCGGCAGACGGAGATCATCCGCCGCCATGCGCCGGGCCGCGCCATCCTGCATAATTTCATGGGCTCATTTACGGCCTTCGATCATTACAAGGTTTCGCAGGATCTCGACGCCGCCGCCTGGGACAGCTATCCGCTCGGCTTTCTCGAACGCAGTCCGCGCAGCAACGCGTTCAAGGCGCGCTACATGCGCGTGGGCGATCCCGATTATCAGGCCTTTCATCACGATCTCTATCGCGCCTGCGGGCGCGGGCGCTGGTGGGTGATGGAGCAGCAGCCCGGACCGGTGAATTGGGCGCCATGGAATCCGGCGCCGGCGCAAGGCGCCGTTCGCCTCTGGACGCATGAGGCCTTCGCCTGCGGCGCGGAGACGGTGAGCTTTTTCCGCTGGCGTCAGGCGCCCTTCGCGCAGGAGCAGATGCACGAGGCGCTGCTCTTGCCGGATTCGCAGCCCAACGAGGCCTTTCATGTCGTCGCTTCCGTTGCGCGCGAACTGGAAACGCTCGACGCCCATGTGGCCACGGCGCGCGCGCCGGTCGCGCTCGTCTTCGATTACGAGAGCGATTGGGCGTGGACGATTCAGCCGCAGGGACGGGACTTCTCTTATTTCGAACTCGTGCTCGATATTTATCGCGCCTTGCGGCGCGCGGGCCTTTCCATCGACATCGCGCCGCCGACGGCCGAGGGCGTGAGGGATCGCAGGCTCGTGCTTGCGCCGGGACTTTTCTGCGCGAATGACGACCTTGTGGAGGCGCTTCGCAACAGCGGCGCCGTCGTTCTTTTGGGGCCGCGATCCGGCTCCCGAACGCCCGATTTCCATATTCCCGCGAACCTCCCGCCCGGCGCCTTCCAGGAACTCGTCGATTTGAAAATTCGTCGGGTCGAGAGCCTGCGGCCGGGCGCGACCATCGCCATGAAGGATGAAAAACTCGGGGCCTTCGAAAAGTGGCGCGAGTTCGCGCTCATCGGCGAAGACGCGGCCGTGGCGCTGGAAACAGCCGACGGCGAGGCCGCGCTCACGCAATCCGGCAGGTTTTTCTATCTTTCAGGCTGGCCCGACGAAACACTGGCGGACCACATCGTGCGGCGCCTGTGCCAGATGGCCGGAATCGGGACAATGCTTCTGCCCCGGGATATTCGCGTCCGCGATAACGGGGATCTTCGTTATGTCTTCAATTACGGGGACGTTGCGGCGGATATTTCGGCTATCGCCGACGGGCGATCGCCACTTTTGGGCGAAAGCCTGCTGTCGCCATGCGGCGTCGCCGTTTTCAAGAACGCGACTTGAGCGACGGGTGACGCCTCGAAAAATCTAGCTGCGGGTTTGCAAAAGAGGCATTGTCATATCGTTCGCGAGGCGCGTCCGTCGTCAGCCGAATGCGGAACCTTCCCAATGCGGGCGCAGCCTTTCTCTCGGAGCGGTCCGCGGTGGTGAAGCATGACGTCAAAGACATGGATGCTTGTCAGCTGACAATGCAGGATCGGATTTACGATTCGTTAACTTTAAATTTCTTGACCGACTGGAAAGAATCGCGATCATTTGCGGATATTCGAGCAATTTGCTCGTTTTTCCGTGAATCGTGATGGCCGCCCTGAAAACCGCACGTCAACAGAAGCAAGAGGCTCCGGCGATCGACCAGATCATCGCCGGGGACGCCGCTGCGCTCAGCGCGCAATTGCAGGCGCTGCGAGAGAAGCTGTTCCCGCCGGAGGCCAAAAAACAGCTGCGCCGATTTTCGAGTGGAGACGCTGCTGCGCTCATCGGCGTGACCGACAGCTATCTCCGCCATCTCGATGGTTTGGGCGAGGGCCTCGACCCGGAGAAAACCTCGGGCGGACGCCGCGCCTATACGCTGGAGCAGATCCACGCGCTCCGCCGGCATCTCGCCAGGAGCAAGCCCTCCTATCTGCCGACCCGCCGCGCTGGCGATCACCTTCAGGTCATCGCCGTGACGAATTTCAAGGGCGGCAGCGGCAAGACGACGACTTCTGCGCATCTTGCTCAATTTTTCGCGCTGCGGGGTTACAGAGTTCTGGCGATCGACCTCGACCCTCAAGCGTCGATGTCGGCGCTTTTCGGCTACCAGCCGGAATTCGACGTCGGAGAGAACCAAACGCTTTACGGGGCGATCCGCTACGACGACACGAAGCGTCCTCTATCGCAGATTATCCGAAGAACCTATTTCGCGGGCCTCGATTTCGTGCCCGGAAATCTCGAGCTGCACGAATTCGAGCATGACACGCCGCGCGTCCTGGCCGGCATGGGTGAGGCTCCCGACAATCTCTTTTTCGCCCGGGTCGGCGAAGCGATCCGGAGCGTCGAACAGCAATATGACGTCGTGGTGATCGACTGCCCGCCGCAGCTCGGCTTTCTGACGCTCAGCGCTCTTTGCGCCGCGACTTCGGTCCTGATCACCGTGCACCCGCAGATGCTCGATGTCGCCTCCATGAACCAGTTCCTGGCGATGACGGCGGATCTCCTCGCGGTGGTTCGCGAAGCTGGCGGAAACCTCCAATATGACTGGCTCAGATATCTGATTACGCGCCTCGAACCCAATGACGGGCCGCAAGCTCAAATCGTCGCCTTTCTGCGAAGCCTGTTCGGTGAAAGGGTGCTGACGGCGATGATGGTGAAATCGACGGCGGTTTCAGACGCCGGGCTTTCCAAGCAGACGATCTATGAGGCCGGCCGGGAATCGATGCGTCGGCAAACATATGATCGAGCGGTCGAATCGATGGACCATGTGAACCGTGAAATCGAGTCCTTGATCAAACAGGCCTGGGGGAGAGACCAATGAGAGGCCGCGACGCATTGCGAGAGTTGCTCGGCGTGGGGGCGGCGAAGGAAACTGCGACGCCCCCTGCCCCGCATAAAGTCTCTGGCGCGGTGAAGGCCATGAATCTCGGCCTGCAGCGGCTTTCCGAGGACGCAGCCGCCGCCAAGGCGCTGCGCGAGACGCTTGCCGCAGGCGAGCAGGTTGTCGAGCTCGATCCCGCGCTGGTCGACAGCTCCTTCATCAAGGATCGGCTTCCACTCGAGGACGATCCGGCGTTCCTTCAGCTCAAGGACTCGATCGCGGTTCATGGCCAGCAGGTCCCCATTCTGGCGAGGCCGCATCCATCCGATCCGGGCCGTTTTCAGGTCGCTTTCGGACATCGCCGACTGACGGCCGCCCGCGAACTGGGAACGAAGATACGGGCGGTCGTGAAGGCGCTGTCGGACGCCGACCTCGTCATTGCGCAAGGCCAGGAAAATTCCCAGCGCTCCGATCTCAGCTTCATCGAACGCGCGATGTTCGCCGCCCGCCTCGATCGGCTGAATTTTTCCCGCGAAACGATCTGCGCGTCCCTTGGCGTCGATATGCCGGAGGCCTCCCGATTGCTGTTTGTGGCGAACGCCGTCGACGAGACGATCGTGGAGGCGATCGGGCCCGCGCCGAAAGCGGGACGACCGCGCTGGCTGGCGCTGGCGCAACGATTTGCCGACGGTTCGTGGCGGGAAAAAATTGCGCGAGTCGTGGTGAGCGACGAATTCAGACGGGCCGATTCAAATGGAAGGTTCAACCTCGTTTTCGCAGCGGCTCAGGAACCGGTGGGCGCCGAGGCTCAGCAGCGGCAGTCGATCATTTCCGCTGACGGACGTCAGCTGGGGTGGCTCGAGCGAACGAAGAAAGGCGCGCGCCTGGTAAGCGAGGACGCCGCCTTTGCGGATTTCCTGCTCGAGAAACTGGATTCGCTCCGTCGAGAGTTCGAGACGCAAGCGAGCGAGTAACGTCGTACAATTGGAGCGGGAATTGTCAGCTGACAAAATTGTCAGGTGACAATTTCAACCGACAGAAAGGATAAACGGCAAAAGAAAAAGGCCCCCGAAGCTGACGCCCCGGAAGCCTCTCGTATGTAGCAATCCGAGACTCTCACTTCCGCAAATTGCTGTCAATACTGGGCGCTGTTTTGGCGAGCGGATTTCTTTTGCCTGAAGAGGGCGAAGGATGATGCAGACACAGCCGACGACGCCTTTCGGGCGGCGGTCGCTGACGCTCGCCATGGTGGCGAGCCAGGCGGCGATGAAGGATTTTGCTGAGCGCCCCGGCGCGGCGCAGACGGTCGTGCACAAATGGCGGCTGTTCCGCGCGCTCACCGAGGCGAAGGGGCCGCTCGGCGTCACCGACCGCGCGCTTTCGGTTTTGCACGCGCTGCTGAGCTTCCATCAGGAGACGGCGCTGAGCCTGCCGGCCGCGGCGGGGGAGGAGCGCGCCGGCCTCGTCGTCTTCCCGTCGAACCGCGAATTGTCGATCCGCGCCCATGGCATGGCGCCGGCGACGCTGCGCCGCCATCTCGCCAGTCTCGTCGAGGCCGGGCTGATCATCCGCCGCGACTCCCCCAACGGCAAACGCTATGCGCGCAAGGGGCAGGGGGGAGAGATCGAAAACGCCTTCGGCTTCGATCTGACGCCGCTCGTCGCGCGCGCCGATGAGATCGAGAATCTCGCCGAGGAGGCGCGGGCCGAAAGCCGGGCGATGGCGCTCTTGCGGGAGAAGATCACGCTGGCGCGGCGCGACATCGTCAAGATGATCGAGACCGGCGTCGGGGAGGGGGTTCCCGGCGACTGGCGGGGCGCGCAGGACGGCTATCTGCGGCTCGCGGCCCGCTACGCCCGCAATCTCACCCGTCGTGATCTGGAGGCTCTGGCGGGCGATCTCGCGGGCTTTGCCGCGCAACTCCGCAAGCTGCTGGAAGACCACGTGAACGGCCGAAAAAAGAGCGCCAGTGAGTCCCATTCTGAGCGCCACATACAAAATCAAATCACCGACTCTCGCGATTCTGAACCAAGCCTTCGAGAAGGCGGGCCCGAACCGTCCGGACCGACCGGCCGGCGATCGCCGCCGCCGGTCGCGCCCGAACCGCCATCCGCCGGCGCGCTCAACCCCGGCGGCGGCGGCGCGGCGAAAACCTATCCGCTCGGCATGGTGCTCTCGGCCTGTCCGGACATCCTCGATTACGCCAGGGGCGGGGAAATCGCCAATTGGCGCGACCTCGCCGCGGCGGCGGCGGG
This sequence comes from Methylocystis sp. ATCC 49242, assembly GCF_000188155.2. NCBI lineage: Bacteria > Pseudomonadati > Pseudomonadota > Alphaproteobacteria > Hyphomicrobiales > Methylocystaceae > Methylocystis > Methylocystis sp. ATCC 49242. The sequence continues at coordinate 23,583 of NZ_KE124769.1, read as the reverse complement.
CGCGCGCCCGGCGCCGGGCGTCTCTCCCGACGCCTGGTCGCAGGCGCTGGAGACGATGGGCGAACATGACGCCGCAATCGTCATCGCCGCCATCCTGCAACGCAGCGAAGAAATCAGAAGCGCCGGCGGCTATCTGCGCGCCCTCACCGCCAAAGCGCAGGCCGGCGAATTCTCCCTCGGCCCCCTGCTCATGGCCCTGCTGCGCGCAAAAACCCCCCGAAAGCAAAAGGCCGCAGGGTGAGCGAGACGTGAACCGAAACGAGGCGATTCCGCATATGCTGATCCATCAGGTCGCGCATGCGCTCCACGACGGCGAGACGGGCGACGACCGGCGCATTGCGGCCTCCCTCTGCGCCAGCGCGTTGAAAGACCGATCGCTTGTGGAGCCGCTCATGCGGGCGACAAAGGTCATGGGGCTGGGAAAATCCGGAGTCACGCCGCGTCCCAGGGATTGAGAAGCGGCACGTCGAAGCGCCGAAAATCTCTGACGTTACGCGTGACCAGGGTGTGGTTGTGGGTGAGGGCGGTCGCGGCGAGAAATCCGTCCATGACATGCAGCGCAACGCCCTGCCGTTTCGCCGCCGCCATCAATTCTCCCCAGCGCTCGGCCACCGGGGGCGTAATGTCGATGATCCTTCCCGAGAAACGTTCGACAAGATCGAAACGAAGCCAGGCGTCGAGGGCCGATCTGGCTTTGCCCTCCGCTTTCAATGCGACGCCGCGCCGAAGTTCGCCGATCGTGATGACGCTCATGAACAGTCGATCCTCGTCTACTTCGTGGAGAAAGGCGATGACGTCGGAATTCGGCTTCGGGCGCGTGACTTCGGAAATCACGTTGGTGTCGATGAGAAAGCTCAAAGCTCGATCTCGCGCGGGTCGTCGATGACGCGATCGAGATCGAGTTCTGCGCCTCGAAGAGGCGACGCGAGCAGGAATTCGGCGAGGGACCCCGAGCGGGCGGTTTTCCGCTCCCATTCCTCGATCGAAACGACGACGGCCGTCGACCGGCCGTTCTTGGTGATCGTCTGCGGTCCTTCTCGATGCGCTTTCTCGATGACTTCGGACAGCCGCGCCTTAGCGTCGGCGACCGTCCAGACGGGTTCGGCGTGCGACATGTGAGCCCCTTTAATGGTCATTATAGTTATCATGACTATATTATTCGCAGGGTCAAGCACGAGGGCGCGGCAATTCAGCCGGGCTGCTTCCGGCGACCAGCGTCGACGCGCTCGAGAACGCTATCGGAGCAGTCGAACCGGCCTTCGGGCTTGCTTGCCTGACCTCAAACGCCGCGAAACGCCGTAATTCGAACGGATCGCGTTCTCGTGAGACGCTGCGAGGCAAAATTTCCAGTTTCACTCAGCTCCACAAAACGACCGTTTGAATGCGCCTCCTGAAGCGCCTTTCGCGCGCGGCTCGGCTCCGAACGGCGGCGAAAAGGGCTGTTTTTCGGGGGTTTCGAGGGGCGGGAGGCTCTGTTTCGGGACGCGGGAGCCTTCGGATCGGCGGCCGAAAGGCGAACGGAGCGTCTTGCGGGGGCGGGGCGCCAAACGGAATGGCCTGTGAATAAAGCGAATCGTAGTTTAGCTTGGTTCAATGATTGCAAGACACAGATTTCCAGCAGACTCCGAGATCGAGCGCCTGCTCCCGCCCGCCCGCCTGCAGGGGCCGCTGCTCGACGGAGAACCGCACGCATTTTTTTGGCGTTGCGCTCGAAGGCGCGTGAAAAGTCAGGCGGTGGCGATAATGACGTTTTGCGGGTCGAAAGAGGCTGCCACCCGGCTCCCTTCCGCAATTTCCGTCGCGTCGAGTTCGCGCCGCGGGACGACGGCCGTTAGGGTTTTGCCAAAACCGATGTCGATCAAAAGCTCGCTGTTGCGCTCGGAGTCGACGCGGCGGGTCACGACGCCCAGGAATCGATTGGGCGCGCCGGGTGGCCCCCTGTCGGCTGGCCCCACCTCGATCAGCGGCGATTTCACCAGCGCGACGACCCTGTTTCCCCGTTTCAGATCGAGATCGGCGGCGGCCTCGTTGGTAATCGTCGCGTGAATGATATGCTCGCCCGAAATCCTCAACGCGACTTCTACGTCCACCGGCCATTTCTTTACGGAGACGACCTCGGCCTGAAAGACGTTGCGCGCGGAGATCTTTACGATCAGGCTCCACAACACGAGGTCTTCCTGCCCGCCGAAGCCTTCCTCGGCGATTGCCGTCGAGATGCGCGAAAGCCGGTCTTCGAGGCGGTGGAAGGTGTCGATCAGCCGCCGCCCTTCGGGCGTCAGCTCCGCGCCGCCGCCGCTTCGCCCACCCGCCTTCGTCACGAAGGCGGGGCTCGGCAACAGATTGTTGATCGCGGTCACGGCGTCCCACGCCGCCTTGTAGCTGAACCCGACCTCCTTCGCCGCTTTCGAGATGCTGCCATGTTCCGCCACCGCTTCGAGCACCTTTATGCGGTCGCGGCCGACCATGAACTTTCCGTCGCTCCGAAGGGCGAGAAGGGCGTCGATCTTTTTGGCCGTCGGCATCCTGTTCGCGCCTCGCTTCGGCTCGTGGTGATCGCTTGGCTTATTGCGCTGATATAGTTGAATTCGGAAATTGTCGAAAGCCGGGGAAAGGCGGGCGTTTCGATTCCTTCAATGCGGGAGCCGGCTTCGCGCTGATCGAGTCGACGTTCTGAGGCGCGCTTCGCTGTCACATCGCCTCATCGGCCATCTCGTCGTCGCCCGCCTCGCCGCGGATCATGGACAAACGACAACGGCGCGCGCGATAGTGTCGAGGCTGGGCCGATTCGGACCATGAGTCTCGTTGCGAGACTCTTGTCCTGTCACCCCTTTTTGAAAACCGCGGTCGAACGCAACATCAGGGAGTTTCGATCATGGAACGTCGCGATTTCATTGCCACGCTTGGCGCTGTCGCCGCCGCCGCTACGGTTTCTTCAGCGCGCGCGGAGGAGGGCAAGAAGGTCGCCCACCATCATCCGCCGAAATACAAGGCCCTGTCCGACGCCGCGGCGAAATGCGTGCTGGAGGGCAATAATTGCCTGCGCCACTGCTTCGGCATGTTGTCGATGGACGACTCCAGCATGGCGGAATGCACCAAGGCGACCTTCGAAACGATCGCAGCCTGCGCCGCCCTCGAAAGCCTCTCATCGACAAACTCGAATTTTACGCCCGCGATGGCGAAGGTCGTCGCTGGCGTTTGCGAGGCTTGTAAGAAAGAATGCGACAAGTTCCCGGAAGTCGCCGAGTGCAACGCCATGGGCGCGGCGTGCAAGGCCTGCGCCGACGAATGCAAGAAGATCGCGGCTTGATCTGAACAGCGCGGCGTCCCGCTAATCATGCGCCGGTCGGGCGCGCGGCAGTCGACACGCTGTGCTGCTCATTCGACAAAGGCGGAGGCGGTTCGGCGCCTTCGCCCGATCGACTATCTGCCAAACGCAATAGCCAAGCGTGGCGGAAGGTCAGCCCTTAACGCATTCCCGGGGAGAAGTAGCAATTTCACGTGGCCACAGCGGCCGGCCGGTCTGGATCAAGCGCCGCCTCGTCGCAATGCACCGACATAAGCAACTCAACCGCTTCAAGCCCGGTCGTGGGAGCGGCGGGTTGCTCCGGCAGGCTGGAGCGGACATCGGCGATTGCAGCCCCCGCGAAGCAATCGGCGAAGACGCGCATGACATGCGCCACGCCTTTGGCGACGACGTTGCGCCGGTCGGCTGAAAAATAGGAACCATCGAAATAGGCGCGGCTCATGATGATCTCATAGGCTGGAAAATAGGCGACGTTCGGTCGAGCCGCGCTCACCGTCTCCGCCGCTACGCGCAACACAGCCTTTGAATATGTAGTGGCCGAGAGAACATGCGTTTCGGGCCGCGCCGTCGCCATGAGCGGTACCGGCGAAACCGTCAGCACGACTTTAGCGCGTTCATTGACGCGCTTCAGCGCGTCGATAAACGCGAGCATGTCTTCAACGACTTCCGTCACCGTAAAGTTGCGGAAGACATGGCGCGACGGATCGAAGGCTCCGCCAGCAACACCGGGACAAAGCGTGAAAACCGCGCCATCGGACTTGCTTACCCACGCCTCGGTCAGCCCGAGCGTGAACACCAACACATCGAGACTTTCGAACGCCTGCCGCACCGCGCTGAAATGCCGCGCGCGATCGATATCGAACTCGCGGCGCGAGAGAAACGCGCCCGGCTGGATCTGTGGACGAAACGGGTCGACGACTCGACCATCCGCCTCGATCCAGACATCCTCCTGCGGCGTAAAGCGGCTGTAGGCGCGCTCGATCAGCTGCAGCAGCTGACGCGCCGTGTAAACATTGCCGTAACGGGCTGTGAAGGTGCCATAATTAAAGTCCTTCGCGAGATCTGGACTCAAAACCGAATGCGGCGGCTCGGTCACCAGATAATTGAAATTCATCGATTTGAGCGTCGCGCCGATGTACTGCGCGAAGCAGCTCCCGGCGGTCATTACCGCGTCGGTCGAGGCGATGCGAAAGGGTGCCTCGCCCACCGGATCGATGCGGTCGGGCGGCGTCGCGGCAACAACTCGCCGCCAAAACGCATGATCAGGGAGAGCTTTGTAAGGCGTGTTCATACGACCTCCCGCGCCAATTGATTGATGACGGCGGCGCCATAAACGGCGTTGCCGTGGGTCGGGTCGGGATTCCACGCGCGCTCGACCAGCATGCCGGCTTCGTCCTGCATCTCGCCCGGCGCAGGTAAAAACGCGATCCCGAGCCGTTCGCACGCCTCCCGAAAGAGACGCGAATGCAGTCGCCAGAACTTGTAACGCACGAGAGCCGGCGACACGCCGCGCGCCGCGATCATTTCGCGGAAGACACCCGGATATTTGCGAATATGATCTTCGGAAGGTATCGGCGGCGGGGACTCGACATGCGCCATTGGCCCGTCCGTCGCGGTGCGATAGGCGGACATAGCTCTCAAAATATGGTCGATGCGCCTTGCTAATACGGCCATAGCCAAGCCGGCGGGCAGAACCTCGGCCGACAAGTCGGTATATAGCTCGGGGGCTTCCGGCAACACCACATCGAATCGTTGTGGATGGTTCAGCATCGAAAAAATGGAATGAGCGTTACCACCCAGCATCGACACGTAAAGATCGGCCTTAGCGTTCAAGATTCTTTCACTTAGACGCGGATTCAGCTCATCGCCGATTAACAGCGGCTTGTAACGTTCCTCGTTACAGACGACGAACTCCAAGTCGACGACTTGAGTCGGCGACGCGCCGAAGCTTTGCGAGAGCGCGGCGACATGGCTGTGCCCTAAAACAAGAACCTTTTTCATATCATACCCGCATCTGTCCGTCCCAACGCAATGATTCGTTCGTTAACGAGGTCGCGTCACGAACCTTTCTAAAGTGTACTAAACACGTCGTCGCGGATCAACATGCGCGCGCGCCTGCCCGATACCCGCCGGCTGCGACAAACAAGCTTCGCGGTAAAATAACATTGCAATAAGCTTGGCGCTCGCTTGCATTAATAGGGCGGTGAATGCGGCGCGGGACGTGGCTTCCCCGCCCCCTTCCGCAGCCGGAGCTCAGAACATGCCGCCGGCCTGCGCAAATCCCATGGCGGAGGGAGCGACGGCGGCGGCCGCGTCCATGATCTCGACGGTCAAGGCGGCGGCTGCGGTTGCGAAGACGCCAAGGGCGATCAGAATGTTCATTGCTCGTCTCCTCTCTCATCCCATGAGAGGAGACTAATCGCGCGCGCCTCGCCCCGCCGTGCGCCGGCGCACACGCCTACCGCTGCGGGGTTCTTGGAATCACCTCGATCACGATCGGATTGGGAAAGGCGCATTCCGGATTGGGCAGATGCACGTTGCTCGGTATCGGACAGGCGTCCGAGCCGTTCCACATGGGCCAGAAGAAGGCCTGGTAACATCCGTATGACGTCCCGTCCGGCTGAACGCCGACGCAGTTCTTCTTCAGAAACGGCTGATTGGGCGTGAGCGTCTTGTAGCCGCAGTCGTCGGGATATTTTCTGTCGCCGAGCGTCGGATTGCCGCGGCATCTCAGCGTCGGCATGTGCGGGCAGGCAATCTGCACGGCGTTGGTGTAATTGGCGCGCGCCGGAAAGGCGTTCTTGCAGAAATTCTCGGGATTGGGGCTCGTCGGGCAGGCGTAGCTGTCGTCGCTGGGCGGCGGTAGCCCTTTGGTGTCGGGCGTGCGCGACATCCATTGCTGATTTGTGCAGGTTCCCAGCAGGCTGATGTCGGGGAAGAGCCCCTTGTTGGCCCATGGCGACAGTTCGATCAGCGTCGTGACATTGTCGGCGCAGTTTCCGAGAATGCCGGCGACCGAGGTCTTGAAACAGGCGATGGAGGAGGCGTAATTCGTCCAGTCGAAGCTTCGCGACGTGCAGGACTGGCCGGGCGCGAGCGTCATGTAAAGATTGTGGTTTGTCAGGCAGCTCCAGACGCCGCCGCCGAGATCGCCCCTGTTGACGCCCCCGATCGGGCGCTGAATGGTCACATAGTAAGTTTGATTGGTTGAATTTCTGAATGTAACCGAATTTACATTCGCCGCTTGCGCGGCCCCGTTCGCGCCGAACAGCGACGTCAGCAGAAAGGATGCGGCGAGACACGCTCTGGCTGGGCGGGGCATGACCAAATCCTTTCCTAGCTGACAGTCACTTATTTGGGCCGCTAAATTGGGCGTCGTCAACCACTATTGTAGAGCCCCTGCGGCTGCCTAATAAAGGGCGGTCAACTTTATACTTTCCGCGTTCCGCCGTCAGCTTGACGAATACAATCAAAGAATCCTACGTCCCCCCGGGGTTCCTAACAACGGGGCTTGGTTAATGAAAAGACTTGCATACGCCATCGCTGTCATGACGTCGGTCAGCTTCGCCGCCGAAGCGAATGCGGCGATCAATTACGGCAAATGGGAAATCGTTCAATACAACATCGTCTCGCAGGTGAAGATGAGCACCTCCTATATGTGCCTCAAACCTGATGGAACGGCCTTCACCATCGGCTCGCCGCGGCTCGAAGGAAACTATGTGGTCAGCGGCGACAATGTTCTCATCGGCCTGAAAAAGACGAGCATGAACGTCGCCTTCACCTATTCTCTCCAGTCCACGTCCAAGTCGGAGATGGGCGGCTTCTACATCGCCGTCGGCACCGCCGTGAACCCGGCTTTCCAGACGACATATCGCATCGTCGATGCGAACTTTGTCGGCGCCGTCTGCCAGTAAGGGCTCGTCGCCGCGGGGTTGATCGAACAAGCGCAAAAAACGAAGGCCGCCGGCTTCCCTGCGAAGCGGCGGCCGAAGGCGCGCGGACGATCCGCGCGCAATTATTTCCCGACTATTTCTCCATCGTCTCAAATAATTATTTTACGAAATTGGCGCTACTAAAGATAATTTATCAATATTTCGCCCACATTCACTCGTGATGTCACAACCGCCGATCAATCGGCGCGACCGGGATCGGCAAGCTCCTCCCCGCTTCAAATTCGGTGCATGAAATGAAATACGCAATCTCTTCCGCGAGCCTCCGCAAGGGCGTTGCAATCGTCGGGGTCGTCGTCGGCGTTCCCGTCGCCGTCGTTCGCGGAGTCGTCAACTTTCCCTCGACGCTCGTCGACGCCATCGCGAAATTCGCGGCCGAAAAGTAAAAGCGCACGGCCCTCAGGCCGTCCACCTCCTCAGCAGCATAGCCCGACGCCGTCGGCATAGGCGGCGGTGATGCAGGCGACGCCCGCGAGCGCGGCGGAAATCGCGATGTGAATGGCTGTAAGACGGGTCATGCGTCGCGCCCCTTTTTCCTCGCCCGCGATCAGAAACAATCGTAGCAGATATTGGCGAGCCGCGTCCTGCCGGCGGCGGGTTGCGTGCGGGCGGCGTCGGCGATCATCGGCGCCGGGCCGATCTCCTTCACATGCATCGCCCATGAGGTCGGCTCGATTAGCGCGCCGCGCTTCGCCGTCTCCGCATGAGCGAGGCCGACGCCCACAATGGCGAAGATGGCCGAGCCGATCGTGGCGCCGATCAAAGTGGTGGTTAATTTGTTCATGGCGTCGTTTCCTTCCATCGCCTGGTTCATGGGAAGGAAATTAGCGCCGCAAGCCCCGCGCCTCTGTGCGCGGGCGCACGCGCCGCAACGGCCTTCTTGCCGCACGCCGCCGATTGGGGCATCGTTCGCCAAAGCCTTGGAGAAAGGGGGAAGTCCCCGATACGCCCTTGTCGCCGCGGCTTTCGATCCTCACCCGGCGGAAAGGGGCCAATGAATTATCGCAATCTGCTCATCGTCACGACGGGGCGCACGGGCTCGACGCTGCTGATGGGCGTTCTGAACAGCCTGCCCGGCGTTTTGATAAGGGGCGAAAATCACAATTTCTGCTTCGGCCTCCATCTCGCCCATCGCGCGCTTGGTCTCGTGAAGGAAGTGCCGAGGCGCGCCTGGGGACCCTTGACGCCCTTCTACGGCGCGAAGCATCTCGACCCGGAAGCTTTCATGAATGACGCGCGCGCGCTCGTGCGACGGCAGATCCTCGCGGGTGACGCGGCGCAATGCTGGGGCTTCAAGGAAATTCGTTATACGCCGCGGGAGCTCGCGCATTCGGGACAATATGCGCTCGCGCCTTATCTCGATTTTCTCGACGCGCTGTTTGAAAAGCCCCTCTTCGTCTTTCTCACGAGAGACATGGACGAGATCGCCGACAGTCAATGGTGGAAGACATTTCCGCGCGAGGATGTGATCAGGGAGCTGAGCGGATTTCTCGACGCGGCGCGCCGCTGGTCGTCGGGCCGCGATAATGTCTGTTGGCTCGATTACCGCAACATCGTCGCGCGGGACGCGACGTTCCGCAATCTTTTCGCGACGCTCGGCGCGCCCTATGACGAAGCGCGGATCGAGCATGCGATGGGCGAGGAATACAGCTGGGGCAACAAACGCAGCAACGTCGCGCATACGCGCGCGCGGGATCTGGACGGCGACCTTCCCTGACAGCATGAAAAGCACGAAAGCCGCCAGCTTTCGCCGACGGCCTTCGCCTGCGCCGATGTGGGGTCTCAACGGTCGGCGCGGCCGTTCCTTCTACGAGCAAGCGGCTCAATAGCCGTCGTCGTAATATTCATAGGCCGGCGCGCGGCGGCGAGGAGCGTAATAGGGCTGGCCGTAGTGAGGCTGACCATATCCGTAATCGTCGTAATGGGGCTGGCTCGCCATGCCGCCGATGATCGCGCCGGCCACAACGTCCGCCGCCGCCGCGCCCGCAATGGCGCCGGCGTCCGAGGCCGAAGCCGGAGTCGCGGCCGCCACGCCGCCCGCGAGAAGAACGGCGGCGGCGCTGGCGGTGAAAATGTTGCGAAGATTTGTCATTGCCGTCTCCCGGAACCAATTTGTTCGATGCATGGAGACTAGCGGCGGCGCAGCCGGGAAAATGTGCGGAGGCGCACACGAAGCGATTTTGCGGTGATCTTGGCCCCTCGCCGGATTGCTATTGTAAAACAGGCGGCGCGTCTGCGCCGCCCGTGGTGGCCTTCACATCTTCTTTTCGAGCGCCTTGGCGTCGGCCTCCACCTTCTTCCAGGCGGCCTTGAGCTTGCTCCAGTAGGATTCCTGCGGCGCCTTCTTGCAGTCGTCGATGACCATGGGCACGACTTTCTCGGCGCCCTCTATGTCGACGAAACCCGTAGGCTTGCCGCCCTTGCCCTGCGCTGAGGACCAGTAGATCACTTTCGGCTGGAACTGGTCCTCGACGGCGAGAAACTCCTCGCAGGTCCATTTGGAGACCGGCTTTTTCGTATCGGCCTGCGCGGTGGTTGCGAAAACAGCCGCGACGGCCGCGGCGAGATAAAGCGTCTTCATGTTTTCCCCCTTGTTTATATTGGCAGCGCTGAGGACGAGCGCCGCCGGGGACTTTATTGCCGGATTACAACTGGCGCCAGCGCCGCTTTCCGCATACATGCGATTGCTTCGCCGAGAATGGCGACAGCGATTTCGGCGGGCGTCGCCGCGCCGATGTCGAGGCCGATGGGGGCGTGAAGACGCTCGAGATCCTTTGCCGCGACGCCCTGCGCGACGAGCCGCTCCACGCGGCGCGCATGGGATTTTCTGGAGCCCAGCGCGCCGACATAGAAACAGCGCGACGGCAGCGCGAGGGTGAGCGCGAGATCGTCGATCTTGGGATCATGAGTGAGAACGGCGACGGCGGTGAAGGCGTCGAGGCCGAGCGTCGCGAAAGCCGCGTCGGGCCATTGTCGCAGGAAGCGCGTCGCGGGAAGGCGTTCGGCGGTCGCGAAGGCCGCGCGCGGATCGACGACGATCACATCAAAACCCGCAAGCGACGCCATGGGCGCGAGCGCCTGCGCCACATGCACGGCGCCGACGATCACGAAACGGTAGCCGGGCGCGTAGCGATTGACGAATACGCGCGCGCCGTCGCGTATTTCTGTCGCGCTTGCGCGCGAGGCGTCATCCTCCTCCGCGCGCAAAAGGCGATGTGCGCCGCCTGCGAGCGGCGTGACCAGCGCGCAGCCGCGCCGCGCGGCGCGTTCTTCGCCGACGCTTTCGATCAATGCGGCGAGCGCCGCGTCGATCCTTTCGACATGAATGGAGACCCGCCCACCGCAGGTGAGTCCCGCGCGCCAGGCGGTTTCGTCCGCGACGCCGAATTCGAGCACGCGCGGCGCGCCGCTTTCGATTGCATCGATCGCCGCAGTGATGACTTCGCCCTCGACGCAGCCGCCCGACACCGAGCCGAGAAAGGCGCCTTGCACGTCGACGACGAGATGCGCGCCGACGGCGCGCGGCGCGGAGCCCCATGTCTCGATGACGGTCGCGAGCGCCACGCCGCGCCCCTCGCGAAACCACGCCGCCGCCTGCTGCAATATCTCCGCGTCGCTGAGCATCAATCTTCCCGTTTCTGGCGCGGCGCGCGTCATTGGGTTAGTGTAATTTCAACAACCGGCTGCGAGGCGCGCGATTTCATGCCTCAGACAAAACACGTCGCCGCAATCGTGCTCGCCGCCGGATCGTCGCGGCGTTTCGCGTCGGGCATGAAATTGCTTGCGGATTTTCGCGGCCGGCCGCTCGTTCGTCACGCCGTCGAGGCCGCGACGCGCTCGCGCGCGAAACCGGTGATCGTCGTCACCGGTCATCGCGCGGATGACGTCGAACGCTGCATAATCGGGAGCGGCGCGCGTTTCATTCGCAATCCGCGATTTGCGGAAGGAATGGCGTCCTCGCTCATCGCCGGCGTCGCCGCTCTGCCTGCGGACATCGAAGGCGCCGTGATCTGTCTTGCGGACATGCCGCTCGTGAAAAGCGCGACGATAGACCGTCTCATCGACGCCTTCTCGCACGCGCCTGAGAACATGACCGCCATCGCGCCAGCGTATGAAGGCCGCCGAGGCAATCCCGTGCTGCTCTCCCGCGCGCTTTTCGGTGAAATCGCGACGCTCGCCGGCGACCAAGGCGCGCGGCGGCTCCTGCGCGACGAGACGACGCTGTCGCTCGTCACCGACGACGCGGGCGTCGTTTTCGACGTGGACATGATCGGCGATCTTCACGGCGATTAGGCGAGTTGCACGCCCGCTCTTTTCAGCGGCGCCTCGCGGATGCGCTTTCCCGTCGCGGCGAAATAGGCGTTGAGCACGGCGGGCGCGGCGACGGCGATCGCGGGTTCGCCCACGCCGCCCCAGAAGCCGCCGCTCGGCATGACGATCGCCTCCACCTTCGGCATGTCCTTCATACGCATCGACTCATAGCTGTCGAAATTGTCCTGCTCGACGCGGCCGTCTTTCAACGTGATCTCGCCATGGAACAGCGCCGACAGGCCGAAGACGACATTGCCCGCGATCTGCCGCTCGATCTGCGCCGGATTGACCGCGTGTCCCGGATCGGTCGCGATGATCATGCGATGCAATTTGACCTTGTTTTCGTTTTCGACGGCGATCTCCGCCACGGCCGCCACATAGGATCCATTGGCCATGAAAGTCGCGAGCCCGCGATGAAGCCCGGCCGGCGCCGGCTTCTCCCATTGCGCGCGCTGCGCCACCGCGTCGAGCACGGCGCGCTGTTTCGGCGCTCTCGCCAGCAGGCGGCGGCGCAGCGCGAGCGGGTCCTCTCCCGTCGCATGGGCGATTTCATCCATGAAACATTCGAGAAAAATGGCGTTCTGATTGATGTTCACGCCGCGCCAGAAACCCATTGGCGCGGGCGTCTTTCGCATCGCATGTTCGACGAGAAGATTTGCGACGTCATAGCCGAGCGCCGCCTCGCCCTCCGCGTCGAATCCCTGAAAAGCGATCTGGTCGATCCCGTTCTTCATCCATGCGGGCGCGACTTCGGCGAGGATCGAGGGCGCGGAAAGGCGGATGTGAAGCGCCGAGAGCTTGCCCGCGGCGTCGAGCGCGGCGGAAAGCTTGCATTGCGTGACGGGATGATAATGGCCGTGCGTCATGTCCTCCTCGCGCGACCACAGAAGCTTCACCGGCGTGCCCGGCATTTCTTTCGCGATGAGCACCGCCTCCGTAATGTAATCCATGAAGATCGTGCGACGCCCGAAGCCGCCGCCGATCGACATCTTGTGCACGTCGCATTTTTCCGGCGCGAGGCCCGAGGCCTCGATGACCGCTTTCAGCGCCGCCTCGCCGTCCTGCACGCCGGCCCAGACCTCGCATCGATCGGCCGTATAAAGCGCTGTGGCGTTCATCGGCTCCATCGTCGCCTGGCACTGGTAGGGATAGGCGTAGACCGCTTCGAGCGTCTTCGATGCGGCCGCGATGGCGGCCTTCGCGTCGCCATGGCTGTTGCCGACGCCCGCGGGCGCGTCGTCTGCGAGCCCCTTGGCGAGATCGGCGGCGACCGTTTCGCTGGAGGCCGCCGCATTCTCGCCCGCGTCCCATTCGATCGGCAATTTGTCGAGCGCGGATTTCGCGCGCCACCATGTGTTGGCGACGACGGCCACGGCGTTGTCGCCCACGCGCAATATGCGCATGACGCCGGGCATGCCGGCGATCGCGCTTTCGTCATAGCTTTTCACGCGGCCGCCGAAGACGGGGCAATGCCGGATCGCGGCGTTGAGCATGAAGGGAAGTTTCACGTCCACGCCATAGACCGCCTTGCCCGTGACCTTGTCGGCGGTGTCGAGCCGTTTCAGCGGCTTTCCGGCGATGGTCCAGTCTTTGGGGTCTTTCAGCGCGACTTCCTTCGGCGGCGGCAGTTTCGTGGCCGCTGCGGCGAATTTGCCGTAGCTCGCGGAGCGCCCGGAATTGCGATGCAGGATGACGCCTTTCGCCGCGCTGCATTCGGCCGCCGGCACGCCCCAGCGCTCGGCGGCGGCGGCGATGAGCATGTGTCGCGCCATGGCGCCGCCCTTGCGAACATAGTCCTGCGACGCGCGAATGCTGAGGCTGCCGCCGGCGAGGAAGTCGCCCCAGACGCGGCCCCGCGCCGCGCTCTCGCCGGGCGAGGGCTGCTCGACCGAGACCTTCGACCAGTCGCAGTCGAGCTCCTCGGCGACGAGCTGGGCGAGGCCGGTCAGCGACCCCTGCCCCATGTCCGAGCGCACCACCCTGACGATAACGCTGTCGTCGGGATTGACGACCACCCAGGCGTTGACCTCGTTGGCGCTGATTTCCGGCGCGGCCTGCGCCTGAGGCGAGAGGTCGAGCCCAATGGCGAGACCGCCCAGCGCCGAGGCGCCGAGGAGGAAGCGTCTGCGGTCGATTGCGGCGATCTTGGTCATGCCGATGCGCCTCACGCCTTCGCGGCGGCGTGAATGGCTTCACGCGCCTGCTGGAAACTGCCGCAGCGGCAGATGTTGGTTATGGCGGCGTCTATGTCGGCGTCGCTCGGTTGGGGGTTTTGCGCGAGCAGCGCCGCGACGGCCATGATCATGCCGCTCTGGCAATAGCCGCATTGCGGAACGTCGTGGTCGATCCACGCCTGCTGCACGCGATGCAGCGCGCCGTTTTCCGCAAGGCCCTCTATGGTGACGATATTTTTGCCCGCGACGTCGCCGAGCTGGACGGAGCAGGCGCGCGTTGCGACGCCGTCGACATGAACGGTGCAGGCGCCGCACTGGCCGACGCCGCATCCATATTTCGCGCCGGTGAGGCCGAGCGTTTCGCGCAGCACCCAGAGCAAGGGCGTGTCGGGCTCGGCCTCGGCCTCGACCGTCTTTCCGTTCACAACAAGGCTCACCATGCCGCCGTCTTTCCGTCTTTCGCGAATCCCGGCTGGGATTATAGGGCCGGAAACCGGCCTGTCGCCTGCGACGTGACAGATGGGGGCGAAAGAAAGAAAAAGAGCCCCCGGCCTGATGAGGCCGGAGGCTCGAAATCCTCGGAAGTCTGCAGCTCCCCCGGAAGATGCCGCTCAATACACTAAAAATGTAAACACGCGCAAGCGTGGCGGGCGATGATTCATGTCAAAAGGGCCGCCGGCTTCGCGAGAAGCGGCGGCCCCCAGACGCGGGCGGCGGCGATCGGCCGGCCCCTCACCCGCCCGCATTCTGTCCGCGCGGCGTCAGCGCCTCGCCATTCCGCGGGCGGCGGCGTCCTCCTCGCCGGCCCAGCCGCCGCAGCGATCGGCGTTGCGGCCGCCGTGGCTGCACTCCATGCCGCCGATCTCGCTGCGGTCATCGAGGCCGTACTCCTGCGCGGCCGCCGTGTTCACCACGCCGCCGAAAGCGGCCAGCGCGCACAGGGCGCTCAGCGTGGCGATGAAGGTGATCATGGTCTTGCGCATCGTCGGCTCCCGTTCGTTTCGTTCCATGCTGGAGACGATAGAGGGCGCGCGGGCGAAGCGATGTGCGGGCGCGCACAGGGCCGCGCGCGACCTCGCCGCCGCCTTGATATTGCACAGCTTGTATAGGGCGCCGCTGACGCCTAGCTTCCTCGGCGACCGGCGCCGGTCGCCGGCGCATATGTGATTGGACCGCTTCGATGAGCACGCCTGTCGCCGGCGCCGAAAGGACCGCGGAAGAGCTGGTGCGCGGCATTCTCGACTCGCTGCCGCAACATATCGCTCTGCTCGACCGCGACGGGGTCATCCTCGCGGTCAACGAGCCCTGGCGGCGTTTCGCACGGCAGGGCGGCGCGAGGCCGGAAGCCGTGCTGGAGGGCGCCAATTATCTCGCCGCCTGCCGGGCCGCCGCCGAAACGGGCGACGCGACGGCGCGCGAGGCGCTCGCGGGGCTCACGAAGCTCTTTTCCGGGGCCTGCGACGCTTTCACCTTCGAATATCCCTGCGCCACGCCCGAACGCGAATTGTGGTTCGAGATGCATGCGAGCCGCGCCGCTTTCGGCGTGAGCAAATTCGTCGTCAGCCACGCCGACGTCACGACCCGGAAAAACGCCGAGGAGGCGCTGCGCGAGAGCGAACGGCGCGAGCGCCGCCACGCCGCCGAACTGGAAGCGATCCTCGACACGGTGCCGATCGGCGTCTCCATCGCCCTCGATCCGCGCGGCGATCACATGAGAGGCAACAGGGCCTGCGAGGAGTTGCTCGGGACCACGCCGGGCGCCGAACTCTCCATGACCGCGCCGGACGCGCCCGCCCTCCGCGTGTTCCGGCAGGGGCGCAAACTCTCCGTCGACGAGCTGCCGCTGCAGCGCGCGCTCGCCGGCGAACTCGTCAGCGACATATTGGAGATCGTGAGGCCCGACGGCCGGACGGTCACTGTCTACGCCAAGGCCGCGCCGCTCCATTACGAAAACGGCGAGACCAACGGCGCCGTTGGCGCGTTTCTCGACATCACCTCGCTCAAGCGCGCCGAAGAGGCTCTGCGCGAGAGCGAGGAGCGTCACCGCACGCTGATCGAGGCGCTGGGCGACGGCGTCTTCGTCGCGCAGGATTATCGTTTCGTCTTCGCCAACGCCGCGCTGCCGGCGATGCTCGGCTACACGCCGGCGGAATTCTGGGACATGCCCTTCGACAAGGTCATCGCGCCCGAATGCCTGCCGCTGTGGAACGAGCGTTTCGCGCAGCGGATCGGCGACGGACCCGAGCCGCCCGGCAATTACGAGGCGCGCGCCGTGCCGAAGTCGGGCGGCCCGCCGATCGACATGGAGCTGCGCGCGCGCCGGATACAATATCGCGGCCGGCCGGCGGTGCTCGGCGTGCTGCGCGACGTGACGGAGCGCAAGAAGACCGAACAGGCGCTGATCGCCGCCGACCGGCGCAAGGACGAGTTTCTGGCGACGCTCGCTCATGAGCTGCGCAATCCGCTCGCGCCGATCCACGACGCCGCGCATGTCCTGCGCCGCATGTCGCTGACCGGGCCGGATGGGGAAAACAGCCGCGCGCTCGTCGAGATCATCGATCGGCAGGTCGGCCATCTCATCCGCCTCGTGGACGAATTGCTGGAAGTCTCGCGCATCACGCGCGGCAAGATCGAGCTGATGATCGAAAGGATCGACCTCGCGGCCGTGATTCGTCAGGCCGTGGAGACGAGCCGGCCGGTCATCGACCGCGGCGGCCATGCGCTGCGCGTCGAATTGCCCGACGCGCCCCTGCCCCTCGACGCCGATCCCGTGCGCATGACGCAGGTCTTCACCAATCTGCTCAACAACGCGGCGAAATATACGGAGCCCGGCGGCGAGATCGTGGTGCGGGCCGATCGGCGCGGGCGCGAGGCGGTCATCACGGTGACCGACAGCGGCCTCGGCATTCCGCCGGAGATGCTGCCGCGCGTCTTCGATCTCTTCACCCAGGTGGACCGCACGCTGGGGCGCGCGCAGGGCGGGCTCGGCATCGGACTTGCGCTGGTGCGCAGCCTTCTGAAGCTGCAGGGCGGCTCGGTGGAGGCCGAGAGCGCGGGCCTCGGGCGCGGCACGACCTTCACCATCCGCCTGCCTCTCGCCGCGACGGCCGGGACGCAGGAGGCGCAGCCGCCGGAGAACTCGGGCGCCGCGCGCTGCTCGCGCCGCATCCTCGTCGTCGACGACGACGTCGACGTCGCCCGCAGCTTTGCGATATTGCTCGAAACCTATGGCGCCGTGGTTCGCACGGAAAACAGCGGCGCGGCGGGCGTCGCCGCCTTCGACGCCTTCAGGCCCGACCTCGTCTTTCTCGACATCGGCATGCCACGCATGGACGGCTACGAAACCGCCCGCCGCCTGCGCGCGCGGCCCGGCGGCGAAAAAGCGACGCTCGTCGCGCTGACCGGCTGGGGCGAGAAGCAGATTTCCGAACAGGTCCGCGCCGCCGGCTTCGATTTCCACCTCACCAAGCCCGCGCCGGACGCGGAGCTGGAAAAACTGCTTTTCGCCGGAGCCAGAACGTCGGGCGCGGTCGAGGGGGTTTAGCCGGAGTTCCTGGCGACGCCATTGGCGGCGTCGTGAAATCTGGCGAATTCCGCAGCGAGAAAGTCGATCATGCCGCGAACGGCCGGCTGCACGCCGCGCCGCGAGGGGAATACGACGTAGACGATTCCCGTTCGCGGCCGCCATTGCGGCATGATCTCCACGAGCGCGCCGGTCGCCAGATCGTCGTCCACCGCGAAGGCCGGCAGATGAGCCGCCCCGATCCCGTGCAGCGCCGCGAGCCGCATCTGCACGAAATCGTCGGTGACGAGGCGCGGCTGATGGGAGACGAGCAGCGTTTCCTCGTCCGGCCCTTCAAGACGCCATTGATAGAGGCTCCTCGGCGGCCCGATGTCGATGGTCGGCAGCGCTGAAAGTTCAGCCGGCGTCTGCGGCGGGGCGAATCTGGAGAGGAAGGCCGGACTGGCTACGATCCGCTGGGGGCTTTGCGCCAGAATGCGTCTGACGAGATCGCCCTCCTCGAGCGGTGGAGTGGACACGCGAATCGATACGTCGATACTGTCGGTGATGACATCGATCGGACGGCTCGTGCTCTTCAGATAGACCTGAACGAGCGGATACCGATCCATGAAACGCGAGACGAGATCGCCGATCCGGAAATGGACGAGGCCGGGCGGACAGGTCACCCGAACCCGGCCCTGCGGCTCGGCGTGGAAGCGGTCGATCGCCTCCTGAGCCGCATCG
The DNA here is from genome assembly GCF_000188155.2 of Methylocystis sp. ATCC 49242. Taxonomy (NCBI): domain Bacteria; kingdom Pseudomonadati; phylum Pseudomonadota; class Alphaproteobacteria; order Hyphomicrobiales; family Methylocystaceae; genus Methylocystis; species Methylocystis sp. ATCC 49242. The sequence continues at coordinate 5,598 of NZ_KE124769.1, read as the reverse complement.
GCCGCCTCGAGCATCTCCTTGCAGTGGCGGTAATATTCCCGCCCGATCTCGGTGACGGCGAAGCTTCGCGTGGAACGCTGGAGCAGCCGCACGCCGAGGCGCTGCTCGAGCAGCACCAACCGCCGGCTGAGCCGCGATTTCGGCACTCCCAGCACGCGGGCGGCGGGAGCAAAGCCGCCATTGTCGACAACACGCACGAAAAAATAGAGGTCGTTCAGGTCTCGCACGGCACATTGTCCATGTCATCGTCCATGTAATGGAACGCAGAGATCAAAATTCATCATCTTCCGCATCAACTTAAGCAACGATATGAATGAAGACAAGCAAAAAATAGCAACGATCAAGCTTGTGATGCGGTGAGGCTGGGGAGATGAGAAGAATACTTGGTATTTTTGCTGCTTCTGGACCTAAATGGATCGGAGACGGGTTTCCAATGCGAATGTTATTTTCACATGACACCTTTAACGAACATATCGACCCATTTCTTTTATTAAGATATACGAGCTCGATTTCCTTCTCTCCCGGGCGCGAACCTCGCGGCGTCGCGCCGCATCCTTGCCGCGGCTTCGAAATTGTGACGCTCGTCTTCGAGGGCGAGGTCGAATATTGCGACTCGACGGGAGAGGCGACCCTCCTTGCGCCGGGCGACGTTCAATGGATGACGGCGGCTTCCGGGATATTGCAGGGAGCGCGCCATTCGCAGGACTTCACCGCGAGAGGCGGCCCGCTCGAGATGGCGCAACTCTGGGTTAATCTCCCCGCGCGGGACAAGATGTCAGCGCCCGACCGTCAAACCATTCGCGGCAGGGACATGCCCGTCATCGATCTGCCGGGCGAGGCTGGCGAAGTGCGGATCGTCGCCGGCGACCATTATGGCCATAAGGGCGCCGCCGAAACCTTCACGCCGGTCAACGTCTGGGACCTTCGCCTGAAGAATGGACGCCGCACGGCGCTGACCTTGCCGGAAGGCCACACCCTCTGTGTCGTTGTTCTTTCAGGATGCGTGGAAATCAACTGCGAGCGGCAGTTGGGGGCCGTGGACTTCGCCCTTCTCAGCCGCACGGGCGGCGCGATCACGCTGGAGGCCCTGAGCGAGGCGAAAATACTGATTCTATCCGGCGCGCCGATCGACGAGCCGGTGGCGGCGCATGGCCCCGTCGTCATGAACACCGCCGACGAAATTGAGCGGGCGATCGCCGATTTCGGCGCGGGCGCTTATCACCGATAGGCCCGATGCGCATCCGCGCGGCGCCAATGACGCCGCGCGCCTTCCGGGTCCTAAAGGCCCGCGCTCAGCTCGCGGTCACGCAGGACGACGCCCGTCAGATGGCCGAAGCTGCTTTTATGCGGAAGCGCGGCGCGCGTGCGGCCGATCATGTACCAGTCCTGCCAATGCCGCCACGGTATCCAGTCGCCGACGAGGCCGGCGCTTCTGATGAAGCCTAGAATCGTCTCGGGACGGTAGGCCACGCATCGCGGGTAGGCCCAGCCCTTGTCCGTGAACTCCTCGTTGAGCCCGGCTGCGCCGAGATGAACGAAGGTCGCCAGAACGAGCCCGTCGTCCTCGAGAACGTCCCTGAAGCCCGCGAGGGCCGCCTCGATCAGATCGGCGCCGCAATGGGAAAAGATGGACTGGGCGACGATGAAATTGAACTTCACGCCGAACACCCGCGAGTCGAAGTCGCTGTTGTGGCTGAAATGCGGCTGCTTGATGCGGATCTGGTCCCGGCCGACTTCCTTCTCGATCGCTTCCTCGATGAGCCATTTGTTGGGCTCGATCCCGTAATAATTGCCCGGCAACAGATAGGGAATGAACAGCCGGCCGGCGCGAAGCGAGCCGCATCCGAAATCGAGCAGCCTGTGATGGTCGCGCAATCCCAGCGTGGTCAGCAGCCTGAATTGGCTCGCGCCCATGAAGTCATAATGCTGCGGCGGGCCGACATAGGCGCTGTAGTGAGCGTCTCCCGGTTGAAGCTTCTTGGCGTCTGCGCGCATCAAGCTCTTGACATCATTGCTCACTGATTGACCTCATCGGGCCGGAAGCGGCCCTTTTACATTTAACATGTTGAAAATCATAGCTTATTTCTTTCCGCAGCGTCAATTGAAGCCGTTTCGGCGCGTTCCCTGCCGATGCGGATTCACCCGCAGCCGAACGTCGCGACCTTTGTTTTGCGCGGTCCCGGCCCTATTCTCCTGCCTGTGCGGCCCCTCGCGCGCGCCGCGGCGCGGCGGACGCGCTGAATGTAAATGCCGGCGCCGGAGCCGTGTCGCGATCCGGGCGCGGCTGCGCCGCGGGCGGGCTTCCGCCCCAAGGAGGAAAAGAGCCATGATCGGTCGCATTCTGACGGCGGCGGCGCTGGCCGCCGCGCTCGCGGGGCCTTCGCCCGCCCTGGCCGGGGGTTTCGGAGATCCGTGGCGCAGCGAGCAGGCCGTCCCGCGAATCGGCGGCTGGCCGGCGCAGGGCGGCGACTGGGGCGCCGGCCCCGGCCAATGGTCCGGCGGCTATCACGGCGGCGGGCGGCCGCATTATGGCTATGGGCCCCGCCCTCGTGTCTACGAACAAGACTGCTATCGCTGGAACGGCTGGCAGTGGATCTGGGTGTGCTGATCTTGGCGTGAGCGCCGCCCCGGAGGCGATCCGCCCCATCCGAGCGGCTCGGGGGCGCCAAAAATCCCGGAATCGCCCCCGCCCCGCCCCGATTCAGGCATGGCGGGGCCGCATTTCGTCGTCAATCAAAGAGCCGCCGACACGGAGAATGGCGCGCGGCCCCGAGGCGGGTCCCTGCGCCCGTCGGCGGTGAGTTGGGTTCGGTCGGTCATCCGGCGGTGGATCGCGACTCACGCTCTTGCAGAGTCCCGATCACGGCGGGCGCATCGGCGCCTTTCGGTCCGAACGAAACCCGTTCGATCATGCGCGGCCGCGGCGCGGCCCGGCGCGCATGGATTCCCATCAATCGGAGAGTAAATGCACAATGCGTTCTGGCGCGCGGGCGTCGTTTTCGCCGCGCTTTTCATGCTTGTCACAACTTCCCCTCTGGCGCTCGCGCGGCACTCCGTCCGCGACGCCCTGTTCGATAAAACTTCCGATGACGCCCGGCATGTCACGCAGGCGCGGCGGCGCGGCGGCGCTTCCGACCCCGGCGCCGGCGTGGTGCGCGCCTCCTGGTACGGCGGCGGCGAGCGCCTCAACGCCCATACGGCGAGCGGCGAGCGCTTCAACCCGGCTGCGCGCACGGCGGCGCATCGCACCCTGCCGCTCGGCACGCGGGCGCGGGTGGTCAATCTTGTCAATGGCCGCGAGACGCTCGTCACGATCAACGATCGCGGGCCGGCGCTGTGGACCGGCCGCGCGCTCGACCTGTCGCGTCAGGCGGCGGTCGATCTCGGCATGATCCAGGGCGGCGAAACGCGGGTGAAGATGGAGATCATTCGCTGATCGCGCCGCGATCTTCGTGAACTTTCGGGGCCCGCGCGATGTGCGGGCCCTGTTTTTTGCGCTGGCGCCACGGCGGCGCTGCGGGCCTGATCCCGCGTCTGGCGCCGCGTCTATCGTCGTCAGCCCCGCGCCGCGTCTTCGGGCGGGCGTTCGACGCATTCCTTCACGGCGGCCTGCAGGGGCAGGAGATCGCTTTCGCTGAAGGTCTCCTGATCTAGCAGGCGTTGCGCGGCCTCCCGATGCAGGGATGCGCAGCGCCGCAATATCTTGGTCGCCCGATCGAAGGCGCGTTCGACGAGATCGCGGATGGCGGCGTCGATCCTTGCGCCGGTTTCGTCGCTCACCTCGGAGGGGAGCGGCCCAAGCCCCTGTAGATCGAGGTAGCGCGGGCGCTCGGTCGCAAGCGCCGCCTGCCCGAGTCCGGGCTCCATGCCATAGCGCGTGACCATGGCGCGGGCGATTTCCGTCGCTCGCTGCAGGTCGTCGGCGGCGCCCGTCGTCGCCTCCTGGAAAACGAGCATCTCCGCCGCCCTGCCCCCCAGAAGCACCGTCATGCGGTCGAGCAGTTCGGTGCGCGTCATCAGATAGCGGTCCTCGGCGGGCATCTGCATCGTATAGCCGAGCGCGCCGAGCCCACGCGGAATGATCGACACTTTCCTGACGACATCGATGTCGGGCAGCGCCATGGCCACGATGGCGTGGCCCATCTCGTGATGGGCGACGATGGATCTCTCGCGCGGATTGAGCAGGCGCTTGCGTTTCTCCGGCCCCGCCAGCACGCGCTCGATCGCCGCGGTGAAATCCTCGATGGACACGGCCTGCGCCTTGCGGCGCGTCGCCAGCGTCGCCGCCTCATTGACCAGATTGGCGAGATCGGCGCCCGTGAAGCCGGGCGTGAGCGCCGCGATCCGGACGGGATCGACGTCGGCGGCGAGCCTGATCTTGCCGAGGTGAACACCGAGGATCGAGACGCGGCCGTTCTTGTCCGGCCGGTCGACCGAAATCTGGCGGTCGAAACGGCCCGCGCGCAGCAGCGCCGGATCGAGCACCTCCGGACGGTTGGTGGCGGCGAGCAGCACGACGCCGACGGTGGGATCAAAGCCGTCGAGTTCGGCGAGGAGCTGGTTGAGCGTCTGCTCCTTCTCGTCATGCCCGCCGCTCAGCCCGGATATGCCGCGCGCGCGGCCGAGCGCGTCCAGCTCGTCGATGAAGATGATGCAGGGCGCCATGGAGCGCGCCTGCGTGAAGAGATCCCTGACGCGCGCCGCGCCGACGCCGACGAACATCTCCACGAATTCCGAACCGGTGATGGAGAGGAAGGGAACGCCCGCCTCCCCCGCGACGGCGCGGGCGAGCAGCGTCTTTCCCGTGCCCGGCGGCCCGACCAGCAAAATGCCCTTCGGTATGTGCGCGCCGAGGCGGCCCCAGGTCGCCGGGTCTCTCAGAAAGGCGACGATCTCCTGCAATTCCTCCTTGGCCTCGTCGACGCCGGCGACGTCGGCGAAACCGACCTTCACGTCCTTCTCCATGAAGATCTTCGCCCTGCTCTGCCCGACCGACATGATCGAGCCGAGCCCCTGCCCGACGCGGCGCGCGAAAAAATTCCAGATGAAAAAGAAGATCACGGCCGGCGCCAGCCAGTAGAGCAGCGTCGTGCCCCATGTGTTTTCGACGGCGCCGGAATATTTCACCTGCGCGGCGTCGAGCTCCTGCGCGAACCTGGGATCGACGCGAACGGCGAGCACCTGCTTGCGGCCGTCCGGCAGGGGCTTTTTGAGCGTCGCCTCCACCACCCGTTCGCCGACCTTGACCTCGGCGATCCTGTCGTCGCGCAGCATGTCGACGAATTCGCTGTAGGGGATGACCTGCGTCTGGCTTTGCGTCTGCAGGAACTGCTGGAAGGCGAGAATGGCGAGGACGGCGAGAAGGAGATAGCCGACCCCCAAGCCCCATTCTCCCGCCTTGTCGGACTTTTCCATCGGCTCGGGTCTCGTTGCGTCGTCGTCGCGGCCGGCGGCGAGCATAATGTTTTGCGCGCGCGGCGCCTACATTTATGGGCCGCGCCGGTCCGGCGAGGGCGCCGCGTCGGGGGCGGCGATGGCGAAGCGTTCGTCCGGGTCGATTTTTTCTGATTGTTTGAAAGAAATGCGAATTATTCTGAT